>NZ_JACGWC010000134.1:0-278 GCF_014077545.1 Colwellia sp. BRX10-1 | reverse complement strand
ATCTGCAATTATGCGATGCTTCTTTTAGGTACAGCGATACAACACCTGCTCTGTGTTAGTAACTTTGGCTGTTTTGACTATTTCACTAAAATCTAGATATAAAAAAAGACGCCTAAGCGTCTTTTTTTTAAGTTCTCGTGAGAACTAAAATCAGCAATTATGCGATGATTTTAGATACAACACCAGCACCAACAGTACGACCACCTTCACGGATAGCGAAGCGTAAACCTTCATCCATCGCTACTGGGTTGATTAGCTCTACAACAAATTTCAAGTTG
>NZ_JACGWC010000144.1:0-249 GCF_014077545.1 Colwellia sp. BRX10-1 | reverse complement strand
AACCTGTTGCTTGGTTATGGGTTTTCCAGACATATCTTTCTCTATTGAATTTGATATATCTAAAGTGTACCAAAACCGGTCAACCTAATTGTCGCGACCCGGCCAAGCTAATTGTCGCCTAATACGCATATTTCTGTAGCTCAGACGCATCATCATAACGATCTCTATTACTGCCTAATGCCACTAATAATCGTGGCGCAAGTTGTGGACCTGCACCAGGAAAGCTATCAAAAATAACTTTATCATCTT
>NZ_JACGWC010000151.1:0-237 GCF_014077545.1 Colwellia sp. BRX10-1 | reverse complement strand
AGACGCCCTACAACGAATCAAAATATTTAGAAGCATTAAAACGAAGAGGATCACCACTGTTAAAATTTGCAATAAATAGCTAAATTTTACTAGTTGTCCACCTCAGGGCGTGTTGTTAGGTATACCCTACTATTGCATATTCTTTATCGTTAACTCGGTGATACTCATTAATTTTTTTTACTACTTCGGCAACTTGGTCAAAGCTGGCATTATCACAAAAATATAAAACGTAATCAT
>NZ_JACGWC010000130.1:0-286 GCF_014077545.1 Colwellia sp. BRX10-1 | reverse complement strand
GCGTTATGTACCGCCTTTTTTTAAGGGTAAATTCTTTTTATAAGTTTGGTGGTTTCAAGTCGGCTTGGTGTTTTTTGCCTTGAGTTTTCGCTTTATAGTTTTGCATTCATCGCTATAAAACGAGTTGTTTCGCAAAGCTAATCCTGTGTCACGCTTTTTAAGTTTATTTGGTTTACTCGAAATTCACGGTTAGGTTTATGTTAGGCGGTGGGCGTTATTTATTTCTTCCGTTTATCTGTTAAATTTTAGTATTGTTTGTTACTGTAAAGTTCATAATAACCAATTA
>NZ_JACGWC010000156.1:0-206 GCF_014077545.1 Colwellia sp. BRX10-1 | reverse complement strand
GCTGAAACAGCAGACGGTCCACTAACCGTAACGAGTTTTACTGTTGGTGGTAATACATATAGTGCAGGTGACACCGTTACCCTCACTGAAGGTGAGTTAACTTTAAATACCGATGGTAGTTATACCTTTACACCTAATGACAATTTCAACGGTGCTGTTCCTGTAATTACTTACATTGTTACTGACGGTGCAGGTGATACACAGAC
>NZ_JACGWC010000128.1:0-308 GCF_014077545.1 Colwellia sp. BRX10-1 | reverse complement strand
TAACAGTTTATTATGGAGACTTCTCAGTAATGTCCGTCCCATAAATATTATTTAATTGACATTAATATCCCATAATTTCATAGCTTTAGGAAATACAAATTTTATATTTTTGTCAGAACTTGGATATTACTGAGACTTCGCAGTAATATCCAATATAAAATTCGAGGTTATTACACATAAAATCAATGGATTAGGATATCATCTGGGTGTTTTTAGATTATTACTAAGACTTCTCAGTAATAAGACACGAATAATTGATTAGAAAATATATCGCAAATATTTTGAAGCTAACTTCCGCTTAGCGCACA
>NZ_JACGWC010000148.1:0-242 GCF_014077545.1 Colwellia sp. BRX10-1 | reverse complement strand
GCGAACGGTATGTTAGTGTAATTGTGCATATAACAAGGCATTTAAGCAGGAAAATTTACAGTTGGCTGTTTTCACTGCGTTCAACATTTTAGCCAACTATAAATTTCCTCTTAATGAGGCGTTATATGCAATGGAACTTATGCGTAATATTTTGATTTTTAGTTTTCTTATCAGTTTTAATTTATTCGCTTTTGAGCTTGTTAAATGCAGTGAGTCAGACATAGAATTCATCTTAAACAAAC
>NZ_JACGWC010000155.1:0-219 GCF_014077545.1 Colwellia sp. BRX10-1 | reverse complement strand
ACATCTACTACTTATGGTAAGTTTAAATTACCATCAGGAAAAATAATTAGCTCTAGGATTTATATCATTTCTCATAATGGTTTGTATTGTGTTGCGGAGATCTTAATTAATGGTAAAGTTACTCACTATCAAACGCTTAAATATGAAAATTGCGTATAACAAGCCATTCAAGCAGGACAAATAACAGCTGGCTATTTGCTCCTTCGTCGCTTATTTTAG
>NZ_JACGWC010000091.1:0-659 GCF_014077545.1 Colwellia sp. BRX10-1 | reverse complement strand
ATGATTACGTTTTATATTTTTGTGATAATGCCAGCTTTGACCAAGTTGCCGAAGTAGTAAAAAAAATTAATGAGTATCACCGAGTTAACGATAAAGAATATGCAATAGTAGGGTATACCTAACAAGCCACTCAAGCAGGACAAATAACAGTTGGTTTTGTTCGCTTCGCTCTCTATTATAACCAACTATCATTTGCCTCTTAGTGGGGCGTTATATGCCTAAGGAAAGTCTACGTGTCATTATCATTACTTGATCAATTAATCCCTATTATTGGCGCTTTATACGGTATTGCCTTTTTTGGTGGTTATCTTAAACAATCTCAAACATCACCCGTAATGGTTTGGGCTAAAAATAAATCATCTAAATTACCAAAAGCTATGGTTTATTTATGTGTTTTTATAATTTTAGCTGAGTTAACCTTGATTATAGTTCAGTAGTAATCGGCATATAACAAGTCATTCAAAAGGACAAAAAACAGTTGGCTATTTGCTCCTTCGTCGCTTATTTTAGCCAACTATCATTTGCCTCTTAATGGGGCGTTATATGCAATGGAACTTATGCGTAATATTTTGATTTTTAGTTTTCTTATCAGTTTTAATTTATTCGCTTTTGAGCTTGTTAAATGCAGTGAGTCAGACATAGAATTCATCTTAAACAAA
>NZ_JACGWC010000145.1:0-248 GCF_014077545.1 Colwellia sp. BRX10-1 | reverse complement strand
GCAGCAGTGGGGAATATTGCACAATGGGCGAAAGCCTGATGCAGCCATGCCGCGTGTGTGAAGAAGGCCTTCGGGTTGTAAAGCACTTTCAGTTGTGAGGAAAGGTGGGTAGTTAATAGCTGCTCACTGTGACGTTAGCAACAGAAGAAGCACCGGCTAACTCCGTGCCAGCAGCCGCGGTAATACGGAGGGTGCGAGCGTTAATCGGAATTACTGGGCGTAAAGCGTGCGTAGGCGGTTTGTTAAGC
>NZ_JACGWC010000147.1:0-242 GCF_014077545.1 Colwellia sp. BRX10-1 | reverse complement strand
GCTTTAAAATCAATATGGGTGAATAATTTGCCTAACAAGCTACTCAAGACGGACGCTAAACAGTTGGCTAGCTTCGTTCCTCGCAATTTTAGCCAACAATTTATCGCCGCTTAGTAGGGCGTTATATGCACAAGGATATGTATGCGTACTTGGAATGATTTAAGTTTAATTCAAAAATTATTAATTGGTTTATTTATTGCTTTCGCAGCATTTGCGGGACCTGAAATGATGTTTCTAATTGA
>NZ_JACGWC010000025.1:0-52867 GCF_014077545.1 Colwellia sp. BRX10-1 | reverse complement strand
GTGGTTTGCAATATTTTAAAGCAAGAGTCTGTAACCATATGGGTGACTGTGGCACAGCAACGTCAACTTTAGTAAATGCTAGTTGTGGTGGCGGTGGTGGCGATTTGTAATAAATTAAGCTCAGGCGCTGTTAGAGTATAATAATGACCAATATCATCTGAGCGTACAATAAACGGTTGACTTAAAATTAAAATAATTGAGATATAAAATGAAAATTAACAATCTTTTGATACTTGTAATTATCTGTTTTATTACCGCTTGTCAGGGTGATTCAGAAGGAAAGGAAGAACAAAAAGCTGAACAAAAATATTTACTGGCTGTGGCTTATGATAACAACGCATGGGGGACAAGTCATGCTGGAATTTTTGTTGATATTCAAGGCAACTTTTATCATTATTATCATAATAAAGGGAAGAATGACGGTTATCTTTCTGTAGATGATGTGGCAGAGCAGTCAGAAATTGAACTCACTAAAGTGATGGGTGGGGCTGGTACTTTACTTGAAACTATAGATATTGAAGTTGTCAAGGGCATTCAAAGTATTGCTAGCGAGGTGACTTCTCAATATTTTACTGAATTGCAAAAACGTTGTTCTGACGCTGGAAGTATTCGTTTTTTGAGCTTTAAATTTAATAATGAAACAGAGCTATATACCCCCTACCTTTTGGAAAGGAGAGGGGGAGGAGCTGAAGTCAACCTTTCACCTGCGGCCAAAGAGTTAGTCGATTGGTTAGAGGAAAAATCAAAAGACTATCAGTTAGGTCTTGATTCAGATGATTGCAGTTATATACCTGAAGATTAATATTATATGACTTTACTTTTGGCAAAGTTATTATAAGTGCTATGGCCCAATGGGGGCGTTAGCGCCATAGAGTATATATCCTAATGTCAGCTATCCCTGAAGATAGCTGACATAAAAGTGGAGTTGAACGCTCTAATAATGAGGTCGGCTTTGTGGCATTAGTTAGCGTTAATATGTGAAATAGCACCGTCCGCAATGAGCTTAAAGCGGACTTAGAAATTAATGAATGACTAACTATAATGTACATAAAATGATTATTAGTATTGCTGGCTGAAGATCAGAGGTTTTCACTAAAATGCAATTTCTAAAAAACAAGATAATCTGTTTATCACCTATTAAAAGTCAACTGTCGTATATGATGCCAATATCAAACATTATACTACGTCTGTGGAGCTTCACTCGGTATCGACATACTCGAAAGTAATAATGCCATGATGCCATTGAATGGTCTTGCTGCTATAGGCATCGTCACACCTTATGATGATATACAAGGATGTACTTATGATGTTTCGCAAAAATCATCACCGTTTATCCTGAACATAAAAAAGCCCATGTTTAAATGGGCTTATGATATAACGTTACTCTCTGTGCTTTTACATGCTAGTTTTTAAACACAAATCCTATTTAGGGTCGTAGCAACATCAACAGATACCTTTTGCTGTTGCTCTGCATGCTGGGCAACAGAACTTAAGCCATTAGTGATATCTCGACTCAAAGAGGCAACTTCAGCCATATTGGTATTAACCGCTGCAGTTGATTGCTGTTGCTGTTCAGTGCCACTAGCAATTTGAGAGGTTAAGGCATTAACCTCTTTAAAGACTCGACCTATTTGCTCTAACGCTTCAACAACTTCGGCTGAATGCGTTAAACTGTCTTGCGTCAATGCTTGACCACGCGAAATCGCGGTTACAGCATTCGTTGATTTCTCTTGCAGACCTTCAACCATTGAATGAATTTCAACCGTTGCTTCTTGTGTTCTATGCGCAAGAGCTCTTACTTCATCGGCAACAACTGCGAAACCGCGACCTTGCTCACCTGCTCGCGCTGCTTCTATCGCTGCATTTAATGCGAGTAAGTTTGTTTGGTCGGCAATGCCACGAATAACATCCAGAACAGAACCGATATTTGAACACTCTGTTTGCAGTAGCGCTAAGTCTGTCGCCATTTCGGTAACTTCTTTAGAAAAAGCTTCAATGGTTTGCTGACTGGTATTTGAAGAAGTTGTCCCTTGCGATAAAATGTCAATAACTTGATTAGTCGTCTCACTTACCTGTGAAGCACTCTCTGAAAGTATACTAGACGTTGACGCAACTTCATCAATAGAGTGAGCCATAAGTTCTATTTGACGGGCAGAATCATCAACGGCTCTCACTGAATCAGTCATTTGTGTGGCCAGTAAAAATGACCCCTCTTTTAACGATTCAGACTCGGTTCGCAATTCAGCAAGCACATCGGATAAGTCTCCAATAAAAGCACTAAGCTCATTGGTGACTTGAGCGAGTTCATCATTACCTTCATCAACTAATGGGCCAGGAGGCGCCTGCTTGGTACTCACCACAAGCGTTAAGTAATGAAGTAACTTTGTTAATCGAGACGACAGCTGACTTTGAGTAAATATATAACCTGATATTAATTGGGCAATCACTAATAGAGACAATATACCGATAACAGACGACTTACTTAACTCATCTGTAAATAGCAAAATAAATAATACAGCTAATAATCCAAAAACAGCAGTCGGTATAAGTAATTTCACGCTTAAGCGAGTAAACATAGAGTATCCATGATGTTAGTTTAAAAAAAATAGCTGAGATTAAAGCTACTTGTCTTTATTTCCTTATAAATTACCTATTATTTAGCAGTTTTGCTAATAATATTTACTAATTTATACCATTCGACAAAAATCAGCTGTTATTTTAACGATACCAAGTAACAATTGATTGTCGAACATTCAACGTTAACCGCCAGCACTTATAATATAATGATAGGTGCTGGCGGATAAATAAAAAGAGAAAGACAATAAATAGTTTAGCTAAAATCAAAGCCAAACTTTATTTTTATTGGGACATAAACCATTTAATTTTCCCTTTATAACGACATGATTAAAAGTCTTAGCTATTTGCTTTGCTTAAATTCACCTAAATCGCCCTTTTTTAGCTAATAGATAAGTTGATTTCTTCTTAGTCAGCACACCAAACTCAGCTACTTTGATTGTTTTTCTTTTTAGTACAACTGCTTTAGTTTTTGTATTGCTAAAATTGTCGCTCACATACGGTTGAGATGACTCTGCCTAGTTAAGTTTTCATAATATCGGCAGTTATGGCTAAGTGCCCAACTAAATGGATATACATCATAAATAATTGATATCACATTTATCTTTCACTTTTTGGTGTATTCTCATAAAATCAATGAATAGATTATTTAACAAGGCATTCCGTGACTTCAATTCAACATTTGTTCGACAATAATCAGCAGTGGGCTGAAAAGATAAAAAAAGCAGACCCCGATTTTTTTAAACGCTTGTCAGAACAACAAAAACCGGAGTATTTATGGATAGGTTGCTCTGATTCAAGAGTACCAGCCAATGAATTGCTCGGTATGTCTCCAGGCGAAGTGTTTGTTCATCGTAATATTGCTAATCAAGTTATCCATACCGATTTAAATTGCCTTTCTGTTATTCAATTTGCTGTAGAAAACCTAAAAGTTAAACATATAATAGTATGTGGTCACTATGGCTGTGGCGGTATTACAGCATCAATTGATAATAAGCGTCATGGGCTAATCGATAATTGGTTAGGGCATATTAAAGATGTTTATCGTTTTCACAAAGAGCGCCTTGATGCCGTTGAAGACCAGCAAACAAAGGTCAACTTACTTTGTGAACTCAATGTGATTGAGCAGGTAGCCAATGTTTGTCATACCACCACATTAGTCAGTGCCTGGAATGCCAATCAAGATGTCACCGTACACGGCTTTGTCTATAATATACACGACGGTATTTTGAAGAACTTAAACGTTTCTTCTAATGGTAAATAACCAATGACCTTAATAATGCCTGACTCACCTAACAGTAAACAACCTTTTGCTTGTGGCGAAGTCGCTTTAGTTGGCGCGGGTCCTGGCGATCCTGATTTATTAACCATACAAGCTTTTCGTTTTATTAAACAAGCTGAAGTCGCCATTTATGACCGATTAGTAAGTGCTGAAATATTAGCGTTATTACCCGAAAATTGTCAGCGAATTTATGTCGGCAAAAAACAAGCAGAACACAGAGTACCCCAAGACAAAATTAATCAGCTATTAGTTGATTATGCTAAACAAAACAAAAAAGTTTTACGCTTAAAAGGCGGCGATCCTTTTGTTTTTGGTCGAGGAGGTGAAGAAGCACAATATACCTTAAAAAATGGCATCGCTTGTCATATTGTACCAGGAATGACCGCGGCCTCTGCTTGTACAAGCTATGTAGGTATTCCTTTAACACATAGACAAGTTGCACAAAGTTGCACCTTTATTACTGGTAACGTCCAAGACAATGGTGAATTATCACTGCCATGGCACACACTTAACGATAATAAACAAACCGTTGTCTTTTATATGGGGATCAAAAGCTTACCCATTATCAGTGAGCAACTAATCAAGGCGGGTCGTAAAGCTTCAACACCCGCAGCATTGATTTATAAAGGAACAAATCCAGAACAACAAGTTTACCGTGGTACGTTAGTGGGATTGAACCACTTAGTTGAATTACATGATATAAAACCACCAACATTAGTCATTATTGGTGATGTTATTAACACCTTTGATGAGAAGCGCTTGATGAATTTAGGTTATTTATCACCCGAATAATACTAAACACCCAAAAAATCGTTTAAGAAAATCAAGCTCCGCACTGCGCCAATATTAATCATATTGTTCGGTTTATATTAATAATTATAATAACAATTACCCACTCTTTTGATAATAAAAATAATAGGAATAGCGATTATGCAGGGCACCGAGAATATCCCAGGAACGGTTAACTTTTCAAACACAGGTTTAACGAGTAACGATTTACCAAGATTAGACTCTCTAAAATTTGAAATGTTATCGCCGCTTTATGCAAAAAGTAACCGCTATATCACCTTATTTATCACCCTGTTTATTATAAGTATTTTATTTATCGTTCAGCTACAACACTTTATTACCTTAACTACTGCAGTAAGTAACTTTGTAAGTTATGTTATTTGGGTAATAGCTCTAGTTGGCTTTATGAGTACCCTTTACACTATAGTTGCTGATAAAAGAAAGTTTTACGCACTTCGCCAACAAGATCTTAGTTATCAAAGTGGCGTTATTTTTCTCAAAACTGTTAGCCAACCCATGCTACGTATTCAACATGTAGAGCTAAAGCGTGGTCCTATTGACCGAAAAATAGGTTTGGCTAAACTGCAAGTTTTCAGCGCTGGTGGTGCACTGCACACTTTTGAAATCCCAGGTTTACCGTTAGAGAAAGCAGAGAGCATTCGCCAATTTATTCTTGATCACAAAGATGTTAACCATCATGGATAAATCAACACCGACGCTAGAGAGCGACGGAGAAGTAACAATTCCCCCTCTTGGCTCGAAACAAAACACCAAAGACTGGCAGCGTATATCACCTATCGCTATTATTTATTTTTTAGCAAAATTTGTGATGGGATTTTTAAGTAATATCGTCGTTTTTTTACCCGCATTATATTTAGGTTACGATAATTTTATTGCACATCCCCATTTGTGGCTACCAATAGGTTTAGCCATACTCGCCATTATTATGATCTCGACCTTTTTAAGTTTCTACTTCTTTCAGTATCGATTATATCAGGATCATATTGAAATACGCTCTGGCGTAATTTCAAAGAAATACGTTAATTTACCCTTTGCTAAAATTCAAAACGTAAAACTAGAGCAGCCGTTGTATTATCGACTATTCGGTTTTACCTGCCTCCAGCTTGATACTGCAGGCTCCGCTATGCAAGAAGCTAAAGTCGTCGCTTTAAAAGTAGACTTTGCCGAACAACTTAAAGTAGAAATTTTAGCTCAGCATAAAATAGCAAGTTCAACAGTCGCCGATGCCGAGACCGAAACAGTTAATGACTTAGCATCTAAGGATCAAAACAACGAAACTATTTTAAACACACGTAGTATTACAGACCTTATTATTCATGGCTTAACTAACAACAGAATCTGGATTTTCCTCGGTGGCTTAGCACCATTTTTTGATGATTTTGGTCGCTATATTGTTGAATTTTTTAATGGCTTAGGTATCGACCTTGAAAAATTCTTAACGTTTGCTGATAAACCCATGTGGCAAGTTGGTTTATACGCACTGACCTTAACTTTTATTATTTTATTACCTTTTACCTTATTTTCTATCGCCGGTTCTATTATTACTTTTTACCAGTTCACCTTAAGTAAAGTCGACGATCGTTATATTCGCCGTAGTGGTCTGTTAACCAAGTATGAAGTGATCATGCGGTTATCCCGCCTGCAAATGGTAGTTCGTCAACAAGATTGGCTTGATGTGATACTCAAACGAATTAACCTTAAATTTGAGCAAAGCAATAGTGCTTTAAATCAGTATCAAGCGAGTGCAGAAAATAATCGTATTATTGTTCCATCAATTAATCCTAGCGAATGTTTGGCGTTGGTTAACAACGTATACCCAACTAATAAAATGATGACTGTTGATTATCAAAGCATTAGTAAACGCTTTCTTTTGCGTAATCTTGGCTATATTCTCACCCCGATATTTATTTCACTGTTAGTCTTTTTCATCACTGTTGATAAAACTAATTTATTAATGGCTATAATTCCGGGTTATTTATTTGTTGGTTTGTTAATTTTTATGCGTTGGTTTCGTTGGGGCTATGCTAAAGATGAAGATTTTATTTATATCCGTAAAGGTTATTTTGGCGTCGACTATTACTGTTTTCCTATTTTTAAAACTCAACAAGTTCAGTTTAAACAAAGTTGGTTTCAAAAGCGCCACCAACTCAGTTCAGTAAGCATAGTATTAGCGGCAGGCGCTCAAGATATTCCTTTTATCAAACAGGAGTTTGCCTACCAATTACTTGATAATGCACTTTACCAAGTAGAAAGCAGCCGCAAATCTTGGATGTAACTAAGAGATGAACAGCACTAAAATATTCATTATCGGCTTACCTCGCACCGGCACCACCAGTATTTGTGCCGCTATGCTTGAACTCGGCTATACCGTCGCACACACAGCTTATACGCAAAAAACTTTTGATCATGCACAAGTGATCGCCGATACGCCCATTTTTGCTGATTTTAAACGTCTAGATACATTTTACCCTAACAGTAAATTTATCTATTTGTCCCGTGAGTCACAAAAATGGTTACCGTCGATTAAGCAATTACTTCAACGAATGTATATCAATGTCACCCGAGATGATGGTGGTTTTAATACGATCATTAAACGCTGTTACCAGAGTACATTTTCACCTTTTACGTCAGATAATATTGAAGATGATAATTTTTTATCATTATGCTACCAGCGGCATAAGAGTGAGGTTGGGCAATATTTTATTGCTCGCCCACAAGACTTACTCACTATAGATGTTAGCGAGTCAGACAGTTATCAGAAATTACTCAACTTTTTATCTTTAGCGCAAGGAAATGAGTCGGCAAGCTTTGAGCGGCTCAATACGGGTGGCAAAGTGACCGCCTGGAAAGATTTAATCAATAAAAATAAAATAGCGTCGACCAAGAATGGTCGAATAAGTTTACTAACTTATTTAGATGTATCAGGCGAATAACAACAGCACGTTGAGCTCTATAATAAAGTCAACATACTGCTTTTTCTAACGTTACAAAGCTTCAATTTCAGCGAGTGCTTGACTAAACTCGGCTAAATCTAACTCAACATATGTATTATCATCTGTATCACTAGTTTCTTCTTGCCAGTTAATACCAACAATAACGCCGTCTTCACTAAGGTCTTCTAACCAAAATTCCAACCAGTCACTTAAAGTTATTTTAGTCGGTACATATTCCTGCCATTCATCAACACAATGCTTCTGAGCGAGTTCTTGGCTTGACCATAATGGCATAACTTCAGTGTTTTCAAAATTAATAGAGTCAAGTACCACCCAATCTTCTGCTGACTTTTCTTGCAGTGCCCAGAACGATTGATTGTTTTTAACGTCGACTAAAAAGGTGCTTAAGATTGTTGAATTCATGATTATTGGTATCAATTAATTAATGAGCAGTCTTTAATTATCTCACACCATCTCATTTGCTAATATAACAATTTATTGTAAAAGTATAAAAAATAAGCAAGTATGAATGAATATGGAACAATAATAATAAAAATACTATATGACTGAAGAAGTTAGATTGAAGACATTAAGCATTGATGAATTAGAAATTGGTATGTTCGTTACCACAGTAATGCTTAAACACAGCAAAACAAAAGTAAAAAACCAAGGCAGAGTTAACTCTCAAAGCACAATAATGTCTTTAAAAAAACAAGGCGTTACTCAAGTTATTATCAAACTTGAGTCTGATAAGGAACAAAATAAAAATTTAACAGCTAAAGAAGAGAAATTATCAACTGCAGAGTCAGTGACTTTACCTTGCTCATTAAATGAAGAATTTTCACGTTCGTGTGAAATCTATGATGATAGTAATAAAAAAATTCAGGATTTATTCAACCAAGCAAAAAGTCAAAAAAATCTATCACCACAGGCAATCAGTTTGCTCGCGTCAGAGATAACCAATTCGGTTATTCGTAATCAATATGCCATAACTATTTTAACGCGTATTCGCCATCACTCTACCTATCAATGGGAGCATGCCACTAACTGCGCCATCTTAGTCTGTGGCTTTGCACTTTTCCTTGGCTTAAATAAAGAAACCGCTGAAAAAATGGCATTAGGCGCTTTATTACATGATATTGGTGTTGCAAAAATACCCAAAGGGATCATTGAAAAACCAGATAAACTAACAATTAATGAAATGGATATTGTTAAAAAACACCTTGCATGGGGACATCAGCTTTGTAAAAAAGATGGCTTTAATGATCCTATTATTATGGATATGTTGATTAATCACCATGAACGATTAGATGGTTCTGGCTACCCTAGGGGTTTAAAAAAAGAAAAACTTTCTAAACTTGCTCGTATTACTGCAATTATTGATGTTTATGACGCTGTAACAGGTGATAAAGCTTATAAAAAAGGTCAACAACCCATTAACGCGTTACGTTATTTATTAGCAGAAAAAGGCAAGTTTGATCAGCAACTTGTTCAACAGTTTATTAAATATTTAGGTGTCCATCCGGTGGGCTCACTGGTTAAACTATCAAATGATAAAATAGCCATTGTAGTTGAAGGCAACAGAGCTGACCCGCTAAAACCTAAAGTAAAAATTTTTTATAGCTTAAAACTCCAAAATTATATTAATTCAAAAGATTGCGACCTTTCACTTGTCGCTATTACCATCGTTGGCTCGGCCCGAGCTGAAGACTATAATATTAACATTGCTAAAGTGATACACGACATTGCCAATAAAGCCTAACGTACCTTAAATGTCCTTTTTTAGGCAAAAAAAAGCCGCGTAAGTTACGCGGCATAAAAACATTTGTAAGGGAATAACAAAAGTTTGGTAAGAGCATCGCCCTTAAGAACTAGAGTAATTATACTAATAAACTATTTAATGTAAATACCATACACTAATAAAATTGAAAATTAGCACAATTTTATTTCAAATATCATCTTAATAGTTATTAATAAGCCCTTTTAAACGGTGCTAATCAGTTAATCTTCTTGATAAGACAATAAAAAGCCGAGTAAGAATACTCGGCTTTTAGTTAACAACTTTTATTATCTGATTGATACGTTAAGGCGTCATCTCTTCTTGATCTGCGCCTTCTTTATCAATCACTTCTGGTATCAAGTCTTCTTTAGAAATACCAAAAGCGAGTGCAACTGAGCTTGCTACATAAATAGATGAATAAGTACCAACAAAGACCCCAAACAATAACGCGGTTGCGAAACCATGAATAAGCTCACCACCTCTAAAAAACAGTGCAGCTAATACTAATAACGTGGTTATTGACGTTATAAAAGTACGACTTAAGGTTTGTGTTAACGAAATATTGATAATATCTGCTGGCCCGCCTTCACGTAATTTACGAAAGTTTTCACGAATACGGTCAGATACAACAATCGTATCATTGAGTGAGTAACCTATAACCGCCAATATCGCTGCAAGCACCGTCAGGTCAAACTCAAGTTTTAATACCGAGAACAAGCCCAGTGTTAACAATACATCATGAAATAAAGCAAACACCGAACCTAAAGCGAAACGCCATTCAAAGCGGAATGCTACGTAAACGAGAATACAAATTAGCGCAGTTAACATCGCTAATCCGCCCTGCTCTGCTAATTCATCGCCGACGCTGCCACCCACAAATTCAATACGGCGCATTTCCATGGTTTGCCCTGTGCCTTCTTGTAAGGCACTAAGTACTTCATTACCGAGCATTTCAACGTTTAAACCTTCGCGCTCTGCTAAACGAATAACCACATCACGGCTAGTACCATATAACTGCACAACCGCATCTGGATAGCCATTACTGTCCATTACCGCACGAATTTTGTTTAAATCAGCCGCTTTTTCAAAACCCACCTCAATTAATGTTCCACCCGTAAAATCTAGGCCAAAGTTTAATTTATTGGTCATTAAAGAAAATACAGAAGCAAGCATCAATAAAACACTAAACATCAATGCTCCCTTGCGGTAACTCATAAAGGCGACAGTTTCTTTTAATTGTAAAATTTGCATAAATATCTACGCCCTATATTGAAAGTTTGTCGAGACGTTTTCCGCCCCAAACAGCATTAACTACGGTTCGTGTACCAACAACCGCTGTAAACATTGAGGTAAGAATACCGATAGATAACGTTATCGCAAAACCCTTAATCGGACCTGTACCAACAGCATACAAAATAAGTGCCGCAATAAGCGTGGTAATATTGGCATCAATAATGGTTGAAAATGCTGCCTCATATCCTTGGTGAATAGATTGTTGAATCGACTTACCTTCACGTATTTCTTCTCGTATACGTTCGAATATAAGTACGTTGGCATCTACTGCCATACCAACTGTTAGTACAATACCTGCCATACCGGGTAACGTTAACGTTGCCCCAGGAATTAACGACATCACCCCAACAATTAAGATTAAGTTAGCACCAAGCGCTAGATTTGCTACCACACCAAAAGCACGGTAATAAATAATCATAAAAATAAACACTAAGCCAAAGCCCATTAAAATAGCTTCAAAACCAAGCCTAACATTTTCAGCACCTAATGTAGGTCCAACCGTTCGCTCTTCAACAATTTGAATAGGTGCGACAAGCGCTCCAGCACGTAATAATAATGCTAAATTATGTGCTTCACTTTGGCTACCCGCACCAGTAATGCGGAAGGTTTTACCTAAACGTGCTTGAATGGTTGCTACTGAGATAACTTCTTCTATTTTTTCAAAAATAGTATTCCCTTCAGCATCTTTACGGTCAGTGGGTTTATATTCAATAAATACGGTCGCCATTGGCTTACCGATATTACTTTTAGTCCCATTGGACATTTTTCCACCGCCGGCAGAATCAAGCGAAATATTTACTTGTGGACGGCTATATTCGTCAAAGCTTGAGCCTGCATCAACAATATGATCACCGGTTAGCATCACACGTTTTTTCAATAAAACAGGTTTGCCGTCACGTTCATATAATAACTTAGAGCTCGCTGGCACTCGGCCATTGAGTGCAGCACTTAAATCGCCGTCGGTATCAACGAGTCTAAATTCGATAGTTGCCGTTGCATTTAAAATTTCTTTTGCTTTAGCTGTATCTTGCACGCCGGGTAATTCAATGATGATGTGTTTTTTGCCTTGGCGTTGCACAAGCGGCTCAGAGACACCCAATTCATTAACACGATTACGAATAATGGTAATGTTTTGTTGCAAGGCATATTCGCGAACTTCTTTAATTTTTTCATCGGTCATTTTTGCAGACAAAGTTAAATTATCCGCATTTTCTGACATTAAAAAGTCACGGTAGCGTTTTTTCAAAAAGTCATGTGCTGTAGTTAAGTCTTCCGCATTACGAAACTGAACATTGATGGAGTCGTTCGATTTTTTGACACTGCGGTAACGAATTTTTTCGCCACGTAAATCAGTACGAAAGTCATCAACTAAGGCGTCTTGCGCTTTAACTATCGCTTCACTCATGTTCACTTCCATTAGAAAGCTAACACCACCACTTAAATCTAAACCTAACTTCATCGGTGTACCACCAACACTTGCTAACCATGCAGGTGTTGCCGGCGTAAGATTTAACGCCACCGAAAATTTATCGCCTAAACTTTCCTCAAGCAAATCACGGGCACGAAGTTGTTGCTCGGTATCACTAAAACGGACAAGTAATTGGCCATTTTCAAGCACAATACTTGAGAATGAAATATTATCTGCAGTCAAATCGCTCTTTACGCTATCAAGCGTTGCAGCATTGGCTTCAACGCCACGTAAACCTGAAACCTGCACGGCAGGGTCTTCAGGGTATAAATTAGGTAAAGCATATAAAGCACCAAAAGCGACTATAAATAGCACCATCAGTGTTTTCCATAAGGGGTATTTGTTTAGCACAAGTTCATCCTTTTTATTAACGTTCTTTTAAATCATTGCAGGTTAGTCATAATGCTAAACTTGTTTAGCAAGAAGCTAAGCAAATAACTAACCCACTACGAATTACAATGACTTCATTGTGCCTTTAGGTAATACCGCATTGATTGCTGCTTTTTGAAGAACAACTTCAGTACCTTCAGCAACACTTACTACGATATAATCTTTTTCGTCTGAAACTTTCACAATTTTACCGACGATGCCGCCTTGTGTTAAAACTTCATCGCCTTTTGATAATGCTGACATTAGGCCTTTATGCTCTTTTACACGCTTAGCTTGTGGGCGGTAAATCATAAAGTAAAAAACTAAACCAAAAACGGCTAGCATGATCAACATTGATGTGCCATCGGCACCTGCTGGTGCGCCGGTTGCTGCGTGTGCTTCACTGATAAATAAACTCATAATTTCCTCTGATTTTTATTGTTAATAAATGGATAATTCTTTTAATTTGTGTAAATAGCTATTGTAGTTCTGGAACGGGTAATCCGCGTAACGCATAAAACTCGCTCACGAAGTCGTCTAACTTACCTTGCTCTATAGCCGCACGCAATCCTTTCATAACACGTTGATAAAAATGTAAGTTATGTAAGGTATTTAATTGTGAGCCTAGAATTTCATTACACTTATCTAAATGATGCAAATAAGCGCGTGAATAATTTTTACAGGTATAACAGTCACATTCGCTGTCTAATGGCCCTGTATCTGTTTTGTGGCTGGCATTACGGATTTTAATAACGCCGTTAGTCACAAATAGATGACCATTTCGGGCATTACGTGTTGGCATAACACAATCAAACATATCAATACCACGACGCACACCTTCAACCAAGTCCTCAGGCTTTCCAACACCCATAAGATATCGGGGTTTATTCTCAGGGATCAAGGGGGTGGTGTGATCAAGAATGCGGATCATATCTTCTTTGGGTTCACCTACTGATAAACCACCGATCGCATAACCATCAAACTCGATGTCTTTTAAACCTTTAACAGAAACTTCACGTAAGTCTTCATACATGCCGCCTTGTACAATACCAAACAAAGCTGATTGATTATCGCCATGAGCAACTTTAGAACGCTGTGCCCAGCGTAGTGATAATTCCATCGAACTTTTTGATTCTTCATGTGATGCAGGATATGGCGTACACTCATCAAAAATCATCACAACATCGGCATCTAAACTGCGCTGAACTTCCATTGAACGTTCAGGGGTCAGCATTATTTTATCACCGTTAATAGGAGAACTAAACTTAACCCCTTCTTCGGTAATCTTACGCATTTTACCTAAACTGAACACCTGAAAACCACCAGAGTCAGTAAGAATTGGTTTTTGCCAATTAATAAAATTATGTAAACCGCCAAACTGTTCAACAATTTCAGTACCAGGACGTAGCATAAGATGAAAAGTGTTGCCTAGAATAATTTCAGCGCCTGTTGCCTCAACATCTTCCATTTTCATGCCTTTAACCGTGCCATAAGTCCCTACTGGCATAAACGCTGGCGTTTCTACTGTACCGCGATCAAACGTTAAACGGCCTCGACGTGCTTTACCGTCAGTATTGATTAATTGATACTTCATCTTGCTTTTTACTGGTTTAGTCACTGGTGCTACTGTTTTATCTGTCATATAGACTTTCTCCAAACCCTCTAGCGAAACAGGCTAGCGGTTGTTTATTATAAATTATTAAACGCTTTGTATGTCATCTTAAATATTGTAATCTTTTTTCGTTAAAAACATCGCATCGCCATAACTGAAAAAACGATATTTTTCATGCACTGCATGTTGATATGCAGACATCATGTGTTCGTAACCCGAGAAGGCGCTAACGAGCATTAACAGTGTTGACTCTGATAAATGAAAATTAGTGATTAAGGCATCAATCACTTGAAATTCATATCCTGGGGTAATAAAGATATCAGTGTCACCATAAAAATCGCTAAGCGGTAAAGCTTTATCTTTAGCCACCTTAGCGGCACTTTCTATAGAACGTACCGATGTTGTACCAACTGCGATAACGCGACCGCCATTCGCTTTTGTAAGGGCTATCTGTTGAACAACTTCGTCAGATACTTCAACATACTCAGCATGCATAATATGGTCGGCTATTTCATCGACTTTTACTGGCTGAAAAGTACCCGCGCCAACGTGTAAGGTAATAAAAGCGAGATCGACACCCTTAGCTTTTATTTTTTCTAATAAATTTTCATCAAAATGTAAACCTGCGGTAGGTGCAGCAACCGCACCAGGTTTTTCATTATAAACAGTTTGATATCTTTCACGATCGCTGTCTTCATCAGGACGGTCTATGTACGGAGGTAATGGCATATGGCCAATTTCTTCAAGCACAGATAAAACTGATTGTTCACCCTGTATTTCTAATTCAAATAGAGCACCATGGCGACCAAGCATAGTCGCAGAGACTTTGCCTTCTAGAATAAGTTTGTTACCCACTTTTGGTGACTTACTGGCACGAATATGAGCAAGAAAACGTTTTTCGTCGAGGATCCTTTCAACCAAAACTTCAATTTTCCCACCACTTTCTTTTTGTCCAAACATACGTGCGGGTATTACGCGGGTATTATTGAAGATAAGTAGATCACCAGCATTAAGTTGTTCAATAATGTCGGTAAATCCAAGATCAAGGATTTCACCACTATTACCGTTAACAGACATTAAACGACTTGAGGTACGATCCGCTTTCGGATATCGGGCAATAAGTTCTTCGGGTAAATCAAAAGAAAAGTCAGCTACGCGCATGTAAATACCAATTATAATATCTATTTTAAGAGAATAAAAAACGCGTAATTTTAGTGTTCAGCGCCAACAATAGCAAGTAATAACGCCGATACAGTGGCAATAAAGGGTCAAGAGACCTTAAATATAAAACAGCTCTGTATTTACCTTGTTTATAATCATCATATTGGAAACTTTATCTCCCCTTTTTGACAATTTACCGTATGCTGAGATTATCGATAAATTTATAGTTGAAAATATCATGAACAATATTGCTTTTGCTCTCGCTAAAACCATCCTGAATGGCTTTGAGCGACATATCTATCTTTTTAGTGAAATTACTCAATCCGCAAAAAAACGCTTTGAACTCTGCCAATGGCAAGCGGTTCAAGATGCAGCAAAAAGTAGAACAGACTTTTATGATAAACGTGTTGAAGAAACACTTGAGACCATTAAAAAAGATTTTTTTGTCTCGAATCTTGACGAGCTTTTATGGCAAAACGTTAAGGTAAGTTACGTCGATTTATTAAAAGAACACCATCAACCAGAGCTAGCAGAGAGTTTTTATAACTCTATCTTTTGTCATTTATTTGAACGTAAGTACTACCACAATGCTTTTATTTTTGTAAAAAGTACCGTTGAAAAAATAGAAAACATTGCCAGTCCGGTTATATACACGCGCTATTTGCCAAGTGAGTTAGGCCTAGAGCAAACTATTGCGGCTATTATGAATAATGCCAACTTCAACATTCCCTTTGTTAACTTAGAAAGAGACATGAAAAGTCTTATAAAGTCTTTTCGCGTTCAAGCACATAAAACACGATATAAACTTAGCGAATTGAAGTTCGATATTCTTGATTTTATATTCTATCGTAACAAAGGGGCTTATATTATTGGTCGCGTTATTTCTCCTGGCGGTGAAACACCTTTTATTGTCCCTATTGTTAATAATGAAAAAGAAGGAAAAGCAGCAGGATTATACATAGATGCTTTGTTAACCGAAGGGGCAAATATGGCGGTAGTTTTCGGTTTTGCCCGCGCTTACTTTTTTGTCGACTGTCAGCACCCTTTTGCTTTAGTGCAATTTTTAAAACGCTTAATTCCTCATAAAACCTTAGCCGATTTATATTCAGCCATTGGTTTTCATAAACAAGGTAAAACACAGTTTTATCGCGATTTTCTCAATCACCTCGACGCAAGTGATGACAAGTTTGAATTAGCTGCAGGTATTAAAGGTATGGTGATGTCAGTATTTACCTTACCCTCTTACCCTTATGTTTTTAAAATTATAAAAGATAAATTTGCCCCAAGTAAGACCATGACTAAGCAAGAAGTTAAAGGAAAATATCGCTTAGTTAAATTACATGACCGAGTTGGACGAATGGCTGACACCATGGAATACTCTGAAGTTGCTTTTCCCAAAGACCGTTTTAGTGAAGAATTATTAACAGAGCTGCTCAATGTTGCTCAATCTATTATTCGTTTTGAAGATGAATTAATTATCATCAAACATTTATATATTGAGCGTCGTATGACACCGCTCAATTTATATTTAGCTAAAGCGAGTGATGAGGAAATTGAAGAAGCAATGTATGGCTATGGCAGCGCGATCAAACAGTTAATTGCTGCCAATATTTTCCCCGGCGACATGTTACTCAAAAACTTTGGCGTAACCCGACACGGACGAGTCATATTTTACGATTATGATGAAATAACCTATATGGATGAAGTTAACTTTAGGGTGAAACCAGAAGCCATTACCGAGGAACAAATTTATGCAGCAGAACCTTGGTACTCGGTAGCACCTGGCGACATGTTTCCAGAGGAAATTGCGACTTTTGCGTTGGCAAATAAGAAATACCGCAATGCTTTTTTATTACATCATGCCGATTTGTTAGAAGCCAGTTTTTGGCAACAATGCCAAAAAAGTGTGGCTACGGGTAAATTTGAAGATGTATTCCCCTACCCAGAGGCACTACGTTTTTGTAATAATTAATATTGTATCTGTGATTGTTTGCTTTACCTGACAATAATTGAGTTTAAAACAAACGCAATGTTGTTATTTTAAGCAAACAGTCATTTATTTCATTTTTTTTGACTTTAGCGCTTTACCTTTGCTATTGCTTGCGTATAATTCGAATCCGTTGCAGGGGTGTAGTTCCAATTGGTAGAACAGCGGTCTCCAAAACCGACGGTTGGGAGTTCGAATCTCTCCACCCCTGCCAATTATTTTCTTAGCTATTTCTAGCTAAGATCAATAGTATTATCTTTATAAATCATCGTAAACCTAATAGTTACTCAGTCATATCTAAATAAGAGCGGTCGTTATACTTATTAAAGTATAATTTATATTTAGGTGAAGAAATAAAAATATAACCTATAATATATTTATTGCTTCTAATAATATCTGACTGGAATAATTTGACACTTTTTAGTACTGTGCCCCAAATAAAATCACCCTCTTTATTATTTTCTTTATATTTTATAATATTTAGCGCTGTTGCCACAGAAATAACCAGTGAAGTAAATTTAGATACCGATTATCAGTCTATCCGTAATAATACGTCGATTTCATTTCAAGAAAAAGAAAATAGCTATACTAAACTGCTTGAACAAGTAACGCCGTTTGAAAACAAGCGCTTTGAAGCACTAATTATTAATCAGTTGCATTACAATGCTATCTTACAAGGAGATACTGTTAATGCTCAACGATGGCTAGATCGCTTTAAAAAAAACCTTAATCAAATCATTTCAAAAAAATCCTTACTCGCGTTAAATCTTCTATTAAAAAAAAATCAGCTGCTTGAGTTACAAAATGATCAACAACATCTGCCAGCATTAAAGATTTCCTTGGCGTTATTTAATCAGATGAACAACGTAATAATAAAAAAAAATAACAGTATTTTAAATGATGATGTCTACCTGACCAACCGAGATGTTGCTGAAATTAATAATTTAACTGGTATTTCGTATTTCTCAATTGGCGACTATGACCAAGCACAACAGTATTTTATTACTAGTTTGCGTTTATATGAAGACTTGCAGGCTTTACAAGGTGTCGCGGCGGCGCTTAATAATTTATCCCTAATTAGCTGGGCACAAAAAGATTTTCATGCTGCCTTAAAATATTTAGAGAGACCTATAGAGATATCACAACAGCTTAACGACAGTGCGCTTTATATCATTAACATTTCAAATCAAGGTATTTATTATACTGATCTCAAACAGTTTGAGAATGCAATCGTATCCTATAAAAAAGCGATTAATCACCCTGACAGTAAATATTTTCCTAAAGAGACATTAGGCGCCATTATTGGTCTCGCCGATGCCTACATTACAATTAATGAATTAACATTAGCAAAAAAGCAATTAGAAGAAGCGTTGCAATTAACTGCAGCAACCAAGAATAAAAAATCACAAATTAGTGCGGAAGGCTTTATTGGCGATATTTATCTACTGCAGGGAGAGCCTCTTCGAGCGTTAGCCATTTATAATCGCGCATTACTTTACTATCAGGAGACCAAACTTCAACAACTTGAAGCAGAGACTTATAAACGCATCAGCAAAGCTTATCAAGCGCAGAAAAAATGGCAACAAGCCTTTAATTTTTATGAAAAACATATCCTGTTAATTAATAAACTTAATGACGAAGCACAGCAAAAATCAATCAGGGTCCTACAAAATCAATATAAAGCAGAAGTAAAACAGAAAAAGATCAACTTATTACAAGCTGAAAATCAATTACAAACATTAGAGCTACAGTCAGCAAAAAGTCAAAGTGTTGTGACCATTGTTATTAGTCTATTTTCCTTAATCATTTTATTACTTACGGTAAATCGTCATTATATACGAAAAGAAAAAGTACGTTTAACACGCCACAATAATCAAATCAGAGCCAATGAAGAACAGTTGATGTTATTGTCTATTGCTTTTAAGAATACGGCTGATGCGGTATGGATAACCAATAAAGACTTCGAAATTGAAGTAGTAAACAATGCTTACGTGACACATACCCACAAGCATAAATCTGAAGTAATAGGTCAAAAGGTAGTTTTTGCAGAAATAAATGGCCAGCCTGCTGATTTATCTGAAAAATTGCGCGCTCAGGCTATGGTGCATGGTAGTTGGTTAGGGGAGCTTTTTGATCAAAAATCTACCGGTGAAATTTATAGTTTAGAATTAGAGATTGAAGCGATAACAAACGATAATAATGAAATTATCCATTATCTTGGTGTTTTTAGAGACATTACTGAAAAAGTAAAAATACAACAGCAATTAAGTAAGCTTGCTACCCACGATGATTTAACCGAATTGCCGAATAGAACCCTATTGCATGAATTGATTGTCCAATCTTCTTTGAACTCTCAGCGCTCTCAAAAGTCACCAACCGTACTATTACTTGATGTAAATAGTTTCAAAAAAATTAATGACACTTATGGCCATAGTGCCGGTGATGAAGTTATCCGTGAAATTGCCGATCGTTTAAGTACGGTATTATACCCAAAAGACGTTATTGCACGTATTAATGGTGCTGAATTTTGTATTTTAGTTGAGCTTTCTGACCCTAATTATGGCGCTATCGCTGTTGCACGGAAAATACTGTCTTGTTTTGACACTGCATATATATTTGATGACCACCAGTTGCCTGTTACCGCAAGCATTGGCATTACTCGATACCCTGAAGATGCTGATGTTCCTCAGGAGCTATTAAGAAAAGCAGCGTTGGCAATCTTTGATATTAAAGCTCAAAAAAAGAATAATTATCAATTTTTTGAACAGCGCATGAACAGTGAAGTTGCAGAACAATTAGCGCAAGAACAAAAGCTACTCACAGCAATAAAAAATGAGAGCTTTGAATTTTATTATCAACCCTTTGTTGATACTAAATCTGGCTTGATTTCGGGGGCAGAGGCCTTAATCCGGTGGGTTGAAGCGGACGGTAATATTATTTACCCTGACAGTTTTATTCCCTTTTCTGAAAAGCTTGGTCTAATAGACCAACTTGATAAAATCGCAATAAATAAGGTCTTCGCTCAAGTTGCTTTATGGCAAAAACAAGCGTTAGACTTTGGACCTATTGCCATTAATTTATCAGCAAAAATGTTTTCTGATTCAGCAGCCCTTATTGCACTTTTAAAAGCGAAACTAAACCAATATGGCATTTCTCCCGCCAGGATAAAAATTGAAATTACTGAAGGCATGTTACTGGATAAAATAGATATCGCTATTTTAACCATGCAACAGCTTAAGGCACTTGGCTTTAAGCTTTCATTAGATGATTTTGGTACAGGTTTTTCTTCTTTAAGTTACTTAAAACAATTTCCTATCGACATTCTCAAGATTGACCGTTCGTTTATTATGGGAATGCATGAATCTTCAATCGATCAAAGTATTGTTCGCTCTATTATTAACTTGGCTAATAATTTAAATTTAAGTGTTATCGCAGAAGGCGTGGAATTAAGTGAGCATTTAGCGTTTCTCCAACAATTAAACTGTCAGGAGTATCAAGGTTATTATTTCAGTAAAGCCATTGGTTTTAAAGAGTTAGAGCAACTAGTCATGACTCAAATCAAAACGCTATAAAGTACAATGGCTTTATCTTTTAATTTGCGATTAATTGAGAGTCACAGGATTAATACACCACCAATAATAACGGGTATATTTGGTATTAAGTGAAAATTCTGTCATTATGTGCTTCTTACTTACGCTATGCTTTATCGCCTTAATTTATGACCATGACTAAAAGACAGTTTTCGCACTTGCAGGCTATGGGTATTGAACTTTGGCAGTTAAAAAATAGCGAAAAAACGAAAAATAGCGACCACCCTCTTTATCTAGACATAGAACTTGCTACATTAGTTGATACTCATATATTTACCGACATCCTGCATTCTTTAGGTTGCTCTATTGGTGAAGTAAGTTGCAATAATAATGCCTTATCGATAGGTTTATTAACCTGGCAATTTAGTGAACAGACTGATATATCACTAACAAAGCATCACTTGGTTACCCCGTCGATTAACGTTTTGAAAAATTCTCCGCTATTAAAACAAACACTTTGGCAAAAACTACAAGAAATTCAATAACATGACTTTTAGCTATCATAAAGTATCAAATAACGACGTAGACTTATTAATCCCTATAGAGAATGCTTGTCACTCTCACCCATGGAGTGAAAAAACCTTTAACAGCTGTATTGGCGCGCGATATTTTGGTCATTACTTACAAGTGGATAATGAGTTAGTGGGGTTTTATATTGGCGAGCATGTCGCTGGTGAAGCAACGTTAATGGATGTTTGTGTATTACCAACACTGCAGGGCATGGGTTATGGTAAAGCATTACTAGAACACTTTTTTATGCAATCAAAACAACTTAACAATACCGTTATTTGGTTAGAAGTTCGAGCAAAAAACATCAGTGCTCAAATGATGTATATCAATAGTGGTTTTATTGAAACTGGCAGAAGAACAGGTTACTACCCAAGTGCCTCTGGTTTCGGTTATGAAGACGCTATAGTCATGAAGAAAGTGCTCTAATACCTAATAAAGCAGGCATAAATAAGATTCCAGTTAATAGGGTTCAGTAAAAAAACTGCTTCAATAGTAAGGGCGATAAGAGTTAAAACCATCATACACAAAACAAAATAAAGCCTCTTTAATCATGACAATTAAAGAGGCTTTTACATATCACGGTTTCACGAATAAGCGTTTAAGCTATTCAAACAAGTAAGTAAACTACCAATTTTCAACACCTTTCATGTCTGGTAATTCATGGGCGATACCCTTATGACAATCTATACAGGTTTTTTCGCCAGAAGCCAGTGCACTTGAGTGCATTTTAACACTGCGATTACCTTGTTCTGAAAAGTCCATGTACTCAAAGTTATGGCAATTACGACATTCCAGTGAATCATTCTCTTTCATGCGTTTCCATTCACGTTCTGCCAATTCACGGCGATGATCTTGAAACTTTTCTCTTGTGTCGATCAAGCCAGTAAGCATACCCCAAACTTCTTTACTCGCCGCAATTTTACGAACGATTTTATGTGTCCATTTTTTGGGAACATGGCAGTCAGGACAAGTTGCACGAACCCCCGAACGGTTAGAGTAATGAATAGTTTCTTTGTATTCTTCATAAACATTATCTTCCATTTCATGACAACTAATGCAGAACTCTTCGGTATTGGTCACTTCAAGGGCGGTATTAAATCCCCCCCAAAAGATAACACCGCCAGCAAAGCCGATAGCTAAAATAAACCATAAGGCGGCACTGCTTGGCGACTTTAAATACGAAAGTAAGCTTTTTATTTTTGATTTTTTGGTCATGTTAATCCCCTAAATTACGTTTAGATAAACCATTATTTAATCATTACCTAACGATTCAACGGGTTTAAAAAGATTATCAACTAACTCAGGTGCATCAGCTTGTGTAACATGGCATTGAGAACAAAAGTAGCGACGCGGAGAAACATCTGACAGTGTTTTACCGTCACGTGTTTCAAAGTGCGTTAAACTTATTTTGGTTGCGCCGGTTTCTCTCGCATATTTCCAACCATGACAAGTTAAACACTTATTACTGTCTTTATTGACCCGATAACCACGTGTTTGATGAGGCACAACAGGTGGTTGATGCACATAATTACGCTGAATAGGATTTTTATCTTTAATGACACGTTTAAGCGCTTCTGCACTTTTGGTTTCATTAATTTTAGCTATGCCACGAATAGTCTCTAAACCGCCTGTCGTTACTTCTTGATAAGCTTGTACGCTTAATGCCATGGCTAAACTGGCTGTTATCATTATTATTGATAATATTTTCATTTTTTACCTCTACCCGGTAGATTAAGTAAATTTAATTAGTGCTAAACAGTGACTTTTTTCACTTTCACCGCACATTTTTTGAAGTCAGTTTGTTTAGACAAAGGATCGGTAGCATCTAGGGTTAACTTATTAACCAATTGTTTTGCATCAAACCAAGGCATAAAAACTAAACCTTTCGGGGGTCTATTACGGCCACGAGTTTCAACACGAGATTTTACTTCACCTCGACGAGATTCAATCAAAACCTCATCACCACGGCGTAAACCTCTTGCTTTAGCATCGTCAGGGTGGATAAATAACACCGCATCAGGAAATGCTTTATGAAGTTCAGGTACACGCGCAGTCATAGAGCCTGAATGCCAATGTTCAAGAACACGACCGGTACTCAGCCATAAGTCGAATTCTTCATCGGGTGACTCTGCTGCTGGTTCGTAGGGTAAGGCAAATATATTGGCTTTTTTATCTTTATGGCCATAAAACTGCACTTCACTGCCTTTCTCTACATAAGGGTCGTGCCCCTCACGAAAACGCCACTTAGTTTCTTTACCATTAACAACCGGCCATCTAAGGCCACGCTCTTCGTGATAGCGATCAAAGGGGGCTAAATCATGACCATGTCCTCGGCCAAAGGTCGCATATTCTTCAAATAAACCTTTTTGAATATAGAAACCAAAATAATCACCTTCAAAGTTAGTATCACCTTTGGATTCACTCATTGGGAATTTATCTACGTTACCGTTTGCATAAAGCACGTCAAACATAGTTTTGCCACGGTATTCAGGATTCTTGGCAAGTAATTCTTCAGGCCATACTTCTTCAATTTTAAAACGTTTAGAAAATTCAACTATTTGCCATAAATCTGAACGCGCTTCACCTGGCGCATTCACTTGTTGATGCCAAAACTGTGTACGGCGCTCTGCATTGCCGTACGCTCCCTCTTTTTCTACCCACATAGCAGTAGGTAAAATCAAATCAGCCGCCTGTGCCGTTACCGTTGGGTAAGGGTCTGAAACGACGATGAAATTTTCTGGATTACGATAGCCAGGGATCCCTTCTTCATTGATATTTGGTCCGGCTTGCATGTTGTTATTACACATAACCCAATACGCATTTAATTCACCGTCTTTAAGCATACGATTTTGCAGAACTGCGTGATAACCAGGTTTAGGTGGAATAGTACCTTCAGGTAATTTCCATATTTTTTCAGCTATCGCTCTATGCTTAGGATTTTTAACAACGAGATCGGCAGGTAATCTATGTGAGAAAGTTCCAACTTCACGCGCCGTTCCACAGGCTGATGGCTGTCCGGTTAATGAAAACGGGCTGTTACCCGGTTCAGATATTTTACCCGTTAATAAATGCACGTTGTACATGAGGTTATTTGCCCAAACACCACGAGTATGTTGATTGAAACCCATAGTCCAAAACGAAGTCACTTTAACTTTAGGATCCGCATAAAGTTTAGCCAGCGTTAATAATTTATCTTCAGAAACACCCGAAAGTTTTGATGTATATTCAATACTATAAGTGCTAACAAATTTAGCAAAGTCATCAAAGCTCATCGGTTTAGATGCGCCACTGTCAGGATTTTTAGCCGCTTTTTGTAATGGATGAGAAGGACGTAAACCATAACCAATATCAGTAACACCTTCACGAATATTGACATGCTTTTTCATGAAATCTTCGTTAACGGCGTTATTTTGAATAATATAATTAGCAATAAAGTTTAATATCGCTAAATCTGTTTGTGGTGTAAAAATCATACCGTTATCAGCAAGTTCAAAACTTCGATGCTTATACGTTGATAATACGTTTACTTTTACATGAGGATGACTTAAACGACGGTCAGCTAAACGCGACCATAAAATAGGGTGCATTTCCGCCATATTAGAACCCCAAAGGACAAATGCATCGGCGTGCTCTAAATCATCATAACAACCCATAGGTTCGTCGATACCAAAGGTACGCATAAAACCACCCACAGCTGACGCCATACAATGACGAGCATTAGGATCAAGGTTGTTGGTTAAAAAGCCCGCTTTCATTAATTTTGAAGCGGCATAACCTTCCCAAACAGTCCACTGACCCGAACCAAACATACCAACTGAGGTCGGGCCTTTTTTCTTTAAAGCGGCTTTAAATTTTTCAGCCATAACATCAAAGGCGGTATCCCAGCTTACCGGTGTAAACTCACCTTCTTTGGCATAAACACCATCTTTCATCCGTAATAACGGTTGAGTTAATCGGTCTTTCCCATACATAATTTTGGATAAAAAGTAACCTTTAATACAGTTAAGACCTTTGTTAACTTCTGCTTGAGGGTCACCTTGAGTCGCCACCACTTTTCCTTCTTGTGTTCCAACAAGCACACTACAACCTGTGCCACAAAAACGACAAGGGGCTTTATCCCATTTAATGGTAGTATCCGACGATTTAGTCAGCAAGTTTGAAGCTGAAGATGGCACGGCGATACCTGCGGCGACAGCTGTTGCTGCAATGGCGTTCGCTTTTATAAAATCACGTCTTGTTAATGTCATACCTTTATCCCCTGATGTTGTGGTAGCCCATAATCATTATGATGAAAAATCAATGATGAAGAGATCACACCCGGTAAATTACTCATATCTGTAATGGTGTTAATAAGGCCTTTGCCTTTTTCACCTCTGTTTAAATCATTTTCTTCTATGGTAACCACCATAGAGCCGTTATCAGCAATCTCATGCACTTCAGCGCCAGGAAATCCGCCCAGTTCTTCGGCCACTTTGGCGGTATTACTTGGCTGAGCAACAAAAAGCACACCAGCAATATTAATAGGTTTTTCTTCTAGTAGATTGATCACGATTATTCCCCTGCCGGCTTAATACCTAACATTTTTAAAAGTGCGATAGCGACTAAAGCGGTACCGGCAAAACCAGCTAAAAAAATAACAGGCATCGATGAATATCCTAAGATATTCCAAATCATTTGTTCAAGAGCGCTCATATAACTCTCCTATTAGTATGTGTGGGTTGCTCACCCACAGAATTTTTTGGTGTTAATTCAATAGATGATTGCGGGCAAATAGCAACACAGGCCCCACAATTTGTGCAGTCACTAAGTTTTATCTGGGGTTGTGGTACTGATGAATTTATATATTTAAAAGATATAGCTTCTGTCTCACAGCTATCTTGACAACTTTGACAAAACACATCGTTAACCGCTAAGCAATCGCCCTTTATGGAGATATCTAAATCCCAAGCATTTACTTCTGGAGCAAGTGCACGTTCGGCAAAAAGTGGCTGTTGACAACTTTCAACGCACGCTTGACAAAAAGTACACTCTCCTTTTAAAAAGTTAACTTCAGGGAAACCGCCATCACCTTTTTGAATGATATTTTCAGGACAAGACGTTAAACAGTCACCACATTGTGTGCAGCCATCAATAAAAGTGGCTTCATTGAGCACCCAAGGCAATCTGATTGCCGGAGCGGTTGTTAATTTTTTTGCTTTAAAAAAGTTTCTTCTAGCTAAATCAACCATGCTATCTCGTTATTTTTACATCATATTTCAGACTTTCTACCCAAAGAGTAATTTATCTTATACTCGAAGGTGAGATATTGATTTCGATCAAGACTTTCAAATAACATGACTATTAATCTCTTTATTAAATTCAAAAAAACCAGCTTGTATTGAATTTATTATTGAATCTCAACCTTAAAAATAACCAATCAAATAATTATTATCTGCACGATCACTTACCACTTAATCAAATAACAAAAGAAAAAGTGTTAATGTCTCGGATTCTTGCTAAAAATAATCATTTAAAGACAGTCCCCTAATGCGGCTATTTATATTTATGGTACAATGCGCGCAAAATTTAGGATTGTTCATATGTCCTTTCAGTATTTAAAAAAAGCATTTTATGTGCATCAGCATGTACACCAAAGAGAACTTTTAAAACATGACAACGCTACAGGCTAATGAAGTCAATCTAAGACGTACTTTCGCAATTATCTCTCATCCTGATGCGGGTAAAACCACCATCACTGAAAAAGTATTACTTTTTGGTCAGGCTTTACAACGAGCCGGCACGGTAAAAGGTAAGAAATCAGGCCAGCATGCAAAGTCTGACTGGATGGAAATGGAGAAAGAGCGTGGTATTTCTATCACGACCTCTGTAATGCAATTTCCTTATAACGGTTGTTTAGTTAATTTACTGGACACACCTGGTCACGAGGACTTTTCAGAAGATACCTACAGAACACTCACCGCGGTTGATTCATGTTTAATGGTTATCGACGTAGCTAAAGGTGTTGAGGCACGAACAGTTAAGTTAATGGAAGTAACCCGTTTACGTGATACGCCCATCATTACTTTTATGAATAAAATGGATCGTGATGTTCGTGACCCGATGGAAGTTATGGATGAAGTGGAAGATGTGCTGAAAATAAAATGTGCCCCTATTACTTGGCCGATTGGTATGGGTAAAGAATTTAAAGGTGTCTATAACATTTTAACTGACGAAATATTTTTATATAAGTCAGGACTTGGCCATATGATCCAAGAAGAAAGAATTATCAAAGGGCTTGATAACCCAGAGTTAGATAAGGTCATTGGAACTTATGCTGACGATTTACGTGAAGAATTAGAACTGGTTGCAGGTGCATCACATGAATTTAATTTGGAAGAGTTTTTAAAAGGTGAACTAACGCCAGTATTCTTTGGTACGGCTTTAGGTAATTTTGGTGTTGACCATATGCTTAATGGTTTAACTAAATGGGCACCAAAACCTTTACCTCGTTTAACTGATGTTAGAGAAGTAACCGCTCAAGAAGAAAAATTCACTGGCTTTGTTTTTAAAATTCAAGCGAACATGGATCCAAAACACCGTGACCGTATTGCTTTTATGCGTATTTGCTCAGGTAAATACGAAAAAGGCATGAAAATGCGTCAAGTACGTATTAACAAAGATGTAAAAATTGCCGATGCCGTAACGTTTATGGCTGGAGACCGTGCACATGTAGAAGAAGCATATGCCGGCGATATTATCGGTTTACATAACCACGGTAGTATTCAAATCGGTGATACCTTTACTTCAGGCGAAATGATGAAATTTAGTGGTATTCCAAACTTTGCCCCTGAAATGTTTCGTCGTATTCGTTTACGTGATCCATTAAAAGCTAAACAATTACAAAAAGGTTTAATACAACTTTCAGAAGAAGGTGCTGTGCAAGTATTCAGACCTTTCAACTCAAACGAGATGATAGTTGGCGCGGTCGGTGTATTGCAGTTTGAAGTCGTTGTACAACGTTTAAAAACTGAATATAAAGTTGACGCTATATACGAACCGATAAGTGTAGCAACTGCGCGCTGGTGTACTTGTGATAATGAAAGAACACTAGAGCAATTTAGCAAAAAAGCCTATGACAATTTAGCACTAGATGGTGGTAATAACTTAACGTATATTGCTCCAACTATGGTGAATTTGAATTTGGCACAAGAGCGTCATCCTGACATTCAGTTCCACAAGACCCGAGAACACTAAGTTTTTCTGCGTAGTAGGTATTTTACCCACGTTGTTCGATACTTTTTATTGGCTTATTTAGTAAACTAAACTCACCAATAAAAAGTAACAAACGCTTTGCTAAAATGCCATATACTTGCAAAAAATGAGCAAATAATTTCTATTAAAAGAAAACAGAGATCAAAATGAATATTAAGCAATTACTAAGTGAAAAAGTATCTGCGGCCATGGTTTTGGCTGGATTACCTGAAGGCACTAACCCAGCGGTAAGCCTGTCAAGTCGCCCTAATTTTGGTGACTACCAAGCGAATGGTGTTATGGGTGCAGCTAAGAAACTGAAAATGAACCCACGCGAATTAGCGACCACCGTTGTTAACCACTTAGATTTAACTGGTATTGCTGACCATATAGAATTAGCCGGACCGGGGTTTATTAATATTCATTTAGACAAATCATGGTTAGCCGCTCAACTCGCTAAAATGACTGATGATGAAAAATTAGGTGTAACCCAGCGTGGTGCCACTGAAGAAGACAAAAAACAAACGGTTATCGTTGATTATTCAGCGCCAAACCTTGCCAAAGAAATGCATGTTGGCCACTTACGTTCAACCATTATCGGTGATGCAGTAGTACGTGCATTAGAGTTTCGTGGTGACAAAGTCATCCGCCAGAATCACATGGGTGACTGGGGCACACAATTTGGCATGTTATTGGCGCATTTAAGCGATAAACTCAATGCCAACGAAGTTGCTGAAACTGCACTTTCTGATTTAGAAAACTTTTACCGCGAAGCGAAAGTACGTTTTGATAACGAAGAAGGCTTTGCTGACCGTGCTCGTGATTATGTGGTAAAACTGCAAGGTGGCGACAAAGATTGTTTAGTCTTATGGAAATTATTCATTGATATATCTATTGCCCACAGTGAAGATATTTATCAAAAACTTAATGTTACTTTAACCCGCGACAATATCATGGGCGAAAGTGCGTATAACGAAGATTTACCCAAGGTTGTTGATGAATTAATGACTAAGGGTATTGCTGAAGTTAGCGAAGGCGCAAAAGTGGTTTTCATTAATGAAATGGCGAATAAAGACGGTGATGCCCCCGTTTTTATCATCCAAAAAACCGGTGGCGGCTATTTATATGCGACCACAGATTTATCTGCTTGTCGCTACCGTAGCAATGAACTAAAAGCCGACCGTATCATTATTTTTACCGATGCCCGTCAAAGCTTACATTTTAAACAAGTAGAAATTGTAGCGCGTAAAGCAGGGTTACTGCCAGAGCATGTTGGTTATGATCACTGCCCGTTTGGTATGATGATGGGTGACGATGGTAAGCCATTTAAAACAAGAACTGGCGGTACTATAAAATTAGCAGAATTACTTGATGAAGCCATTGTTCGTGCAAAAGCGGTCATTAAAGAAAAAAATCCAGATTATCCTGAAGATAAGCTAAATGAAATTGCAGTAAAAGTAGGTATTGGCGCGGTTAAATTTGCTGATTTATCTAAGAATAGAACCAGCGACTATATTTTTAACTGGAAAACCATGTTGAGTTTTGAAGGCGCTACGGCCCCATACTTGCAGTATGCTTATTCACGTGTTCAAAGTATTTTCAGCAAGGCAAAAATTGAACAAGTAAACTTTAGTGCTGATATCACCATTATTGAACCACAAGAAAAAGCCTTAGCGTTAAAATTACTCCAACTTGAAGAAGTGCTAGATGCGGTCATTAGCGAATCTATGCCTAACCTATTGTGTAATTATTTATATGAGTTAGCGAGCTTATACATGAGCTTCTACGAAGCTTGCCCTATTCTCAAAGAGGGTATTGACCAAGATGTAAAACAGTCTCGCTTAGCACTTTGTTTAAGTATCTCGAAAACCTTAAAACAAGGCTTAGATATTCTTGGCATTGACGTTATGGAACGCATGTAGTCTGCATAAAAGCACATATGGCATTAGCCCTTGTTTACTCAAGGGTCAATGCCAAAAAATTGAAATAGTTTCAGCATAGAGCAAGTATTAAGGTAGGAAGTGTCAATAAATGAAAGTGCTAATCGTTGATAATACAGACCAAAAACTCTTGCCATTAAAGCAGGCATTTTATAATGGTCCTTGCCAAACCGCTTATGTTGATAACGGCAAACATGCCCTGAAAGCCTTAAAGAAATATAAATTTGACGCTATTATTAGCGTATTGGATTTAGGACAAATAAGTGGCTTAGATCTTCTTAAAGCCATAGCACTTAAACATCCTGCTATGATACGAATAGCAATTACTAATGATAACATCGCACAGAGCCAGCTTAATGGTCAAGCCGCTAATAATTGCCATTACACTTACGCACTGCCGCTTAACGTTGAAAATATTCATCAAACCATCACAGCCCTTGGCGATGATAATAAAGCGATCACCAAAGATCATATTATCAAGGCAGTTGCCAAAGTTAAAACATTACCAAGCCCACCCAAAGTCTATTTACAACTCAATGCAATTTTAGAAGAAAGTAATACCGATTCAGGAAAAATATCAGAGATAATTTCTCAAGACCCAGCATTAGCCGCTAAAGTATTGCAGTTTTCCAATAGTTCCTTTATGAAGCAAGGCAAGCCAATCAACGACATTAGCGAAGCAATAACACGTATGGGACTAGAAACACTCTGCTGTATTGTTATGACGGCTGAACTTTTTTCTTATGAACCCGACATTGCTGACTTTTCATTGATCAAAGAACAACTACACTGTTTATCAACGGCCCGCTTGGCCGCTTCAATGGTGAAAGTAGAACTTAAGCGAGATGCTCTACTTGCGGGTTTATTGCACGACATTGGTAAAATTGTACTATTTGAGATGGACCCAACACTTACAAAAACATATTTTCAATATCGGCTTAAAAATGCCAACAATAATGCCTTAGAGCAAAAAATATTTGGCACAGATCATAACCATGTTGGTGGCTATCTCCTGCACCTGTGGAGCTTTTCTTATCATTTAATTGAGGCGGTAGTTATGCATCATCAGCCGGAGAAGCTCTTAAAAAAATCATTTGGTATCGCACAAGCCGTTTATCTAGCCGATATATTATTAAGAGAGCAACAACCCGAGCCAAAATTTATCGAGCATTTTAAATTAGAAAATGTGCTTGGCGCTTTGGAAAAAAGAGCAGCAAAGCTAAGGCAGTAATCACCAAGCTAAACTTTAGATAAGCTATAATTTCACACATCCATTATTTACACTTCAAGTAAAGCCGATTAATTTATGAAATTTACCGATAGCCACTGTCATTTAGATTTCAAAGCTTTTACCCATAAAGGTAGTGCTTCAACAAATTTACTGCTTGAGCAATGTGCAAAGGAAAGTATTCATCAAATTATTGTTCCTGCGGTTAGACCAGATAACTGGCAAAATGTTTTAGCCTTAGCCCATCATAATAAAAACCAACCTTTGAGTGATTGCAATGTTTTTGCCTGCTTAGGTATTCATCCTTGGTTTTTAGAGGGATTAGCGCAAAAAAATCTCGATGACTTAGCGCAAAAAATATTAGAGAATAAAACGCAAATAATTGCAATTGGCGAAGCTGGGCTTGATGGCGTTATCGCAAAGCAGCAAGATAATATTAACCAACAAATGTTATTTTTTGAATTCCAACTTAACCTTGCACAACAGCATCAACTGCCGATTATTGTTCATCACCGGCGCACGCACAACGAAACGATCACACTATTAAAACAAATAAAAGTTTCCCGAGGAGGTATTATTCATGCTTTTTCAGGAAGCTACCAGCAGGCTTGCCAATATATAGATTTGGGATTTAAGTTAGGCATCGGTGGCACAATCACCTACCCTAGAGCGGAGAAAACAATAAAAGCCATTAAGCGCTTACCTTTGAGTAGCCTAGTATTAGAAACAGATGCACCTTCGATGCCGCTAAATGGTTTTCAAGGCGAAGATAACTCACCTCTGCGTGTTATTGATGTTTTTGAAAGATTAGCCGAATTGCGCCAAGAGAGCAAAGAAGAAATAGCCGAAAAAATTGAAGATAATATTTCAACCCTCTTTCAGTTGGCTCAGCGATGAAACGGATTAACTAGCTCCATCAAATGATGCCTACTTAAGTCAGCCTTTTATCTTTATCGACTAATCTAAACCCCTGACGACTAAACCGGTTGAGACCTCTGGTAAGCAGAAAGCCAACGACGCCAGCGATTATCATCATTAAACGTAACAGCGTAAACTGTTGATCATTATTTTTTAATAACTTAGTGGTTAAATAGTTTTTGTCTAGGGTTAAGCGAACGTAGCCAATTAATCTTTCTTTACGGATTTCACTAACGAAAGGCACGGCGAATTCACTCTTATTTAATTTATATTCAGACAGCCCAAAAAGAGCTTTGACGCTTTTTGCATTTTGACTGCTAATAATTAATTGCCCTGATAAATCATAGAGATGAATTTCTTTTATTACCTCAGCCAGTTGCAATTCATCAACGTAGTTTTGCAGTAATTGTCGACTCTCTTTCGTGTTAACCTCGGTGATTAATACAGATAAACCTGCTGAAGCTTGTTGCAAATACTGCTGACCAACATCATAAAAATGTTGATCGATAGTTTGCTTATTTTGTGTCTGGCTGTATATCCATAGATTCATTAGCACGACAATAAAGACAATCGCTATAGCTAATTGCATAATTTTATTATAAATGGATGATAATTTAGGGTATAAAGGCTGTTCTATTTGTGTCATAAGCACTACAAATGTATAAAATTTATCATTACGTTCATTTTTATACTATAGCATTATTCATTGAAAATAATCGCTAAAACTAACATTCACATAAAAGGCGGTACTGTGTCCATTGCTATTAAACGTTTTTCCCTTGAGCATATTCAACAACTTACTTTGGCTGAGTTTATTTCTTCAACAACATCAGAAAAATGTTTGCCTTGCTTTACCACTTTCGAAGGTAGTGACTGGTGCGTTGATCAGCGCCTTACCCAACAACAAGGTGGTCAGACGTGTTTAGCCGAGAAGATACACGCTAAAACAGCCTTAGAGCTTGTAGTTTTCAGTGAAATTAGTCTTAGTATGCTCAGTAATTTAATCAGTCAATGCCAACTATCAATTTGGGCGGTAAATGCTATCAATCTAAGGAATAATCTTACTAGCTATCGCTTTAGCGTTACTTGTGCAAACTTAAAAACTGCAAGAGAAAGCTTAGTCAACTTTACCCTCAGCAATAAAATCGAAGCCGCACTGATTGAAAACGCGCCAAAATTATCAGAACCAGGTATTTTGGTTATGGATATGGACTCCACGACCATAGAGATTGAATGTATCGATGAGATCGCAATACTTGCCGGTGTTGGAGAACAAGTGGCAGCCGTTACTGAACTTGCTATGCTTGGTGAACTTGATTTCGCACAAAGCTTGCATCAACGGGTCGCCACCTTAAAAGGTTCCTCAGAAAACATTTTGGCTGAGGTTGCTAAGAATATCCCGTTAATGGCTGGTTTAGAGATACTTGTTAGTACATTAAAATCCCATGGTTGGAAAGTTGCGATTGCCTCAGGTGGCTTTACTTACTTTGCCGATCACTTAAAAGGTTTACTGGAACTTGATGCCGCCCACGCTAATACCTTAGAAATTATTGATGGCAAGTTAACGGGTAAAGTTTTAGGAGATGTTGTTGATGCACAAGCAAAAGCAGATTGTTTAGTCGCTTTACAAAAGAAATATCACTTAGCTAAGGAGCAAACCGTCGCTATGGGTGATGGTGCCAATGATTTAGTCATGATGGCCGCTGCACATTTGGGCGTAGCATTTCATGCTAAGCCACTAGTTTTAGCAAAGGCAGACACTGCCATTAATGCCGATGGTCTTGATTGTCTTTTACATTGGCTTGCGTAGGACCCTTTAAATAACGTTACTTAATAGCTCATGACGAACTAAAGTTTCTTGAGTAATATCAAGAAACTGCATAACCCCAGCAACACTCCAAATATCTTGCTCTATTTGTTTACCACGGTGAATAGCATAGGAACTTATGTAGCTTAATTCTGGATTAAGATGGTCCATATCGGGGTCATCTGTTCGAGATAATCTAACCTGTACGCAAAAGAATAAACCACGATTTAATGCCCGCGATATAAACATTCGCTGCAACATCGGCGACTCTAATTCGCTTGATGTTTTGGTCGTAACCGCTTGATCAATGATTTCATTATCTAAATTTACAGCAATATATAATGTTTCAAGCACCGGAGTATCATCGGTTTGCATTTTCTTCAATGGTAAGGTTAAGGTACTAGTTGCTTGTAAATTATTGAGTAATGGGTATAGATTATACTGTGATGGCGAATCACTTAACTGTTTCATAACCGGCAATAACTTATCTTTAACAGTACCACAAACGATAGCTTCTAACTTATAGCGACTGCCACTGGTTTGTACCATTAATGTCGGAATAGTTAAACTTCTACTGTAAATATTTCTCAATGCCTTAGCAAGGCCAGGTATCATTAAGGCATATTCATCTGGCGTTAACTTATCACGATTTTTTGTAATTAATGCTTTAAAGAATGCTCTTCCCATGTGTTGATGCTTTTCAACATAAACCCGTAAGTTAAGTATGTTTTTCTTTTTATTAACTCGCATAACTTCATAAGGCAAACCTTTTAAATCAAAGGCAGAGGTAATTTTTTGCAAGCCAGGAAAAGTTAAATAGACAACGTCTCCTTTGTTTAATACCGAAGGTTTATCAAGTTCTAGTTTTAAACCTAAAATGGAAAAATCATGCGATTTACCTGAGCAACGAACACCTGCAATTTCAAGTTCAACAGGAGTAACATATTTAAATCTTGACTCTTGTCGTTGATTTTTATAATTAATGCCTACTTCATCCATCAATAGCGGTAATGTAAGTCGTTTATGACCAAAGTTTTTTAACCGAATTGTATCAATGTTTTCAAATGATAGTTGTTGATACTGCCTAGTTGATGCTGGGTTGGTTACATCACTAGCGACCACGATACTTTGCAGATTATGAAGGGTTTCTATTGCATCACTAGGGATAGGGAGATTTAAGTATTCATTCTTTTTTGTTAGCGTATTCGATAACGTTAACGGCGAATGCGCTTTATCATTATCAACGTCCATAATCGATAGTTGAGTAATAGCAAAGCTCGGCTTTGACGCAGCAAATCCTAAAAATTGTACCTTAAAATCACTATCATTATTTAATTGCTCCACATCTGCCGTATAAAAAAATGATTTACCTTGGCTTTTGTGCACGAAACTATAGACTAATAATGACTTACCTAAAGCATGGGCTTTTCTCATTCTGAGCAAGCGTTCAGGTGTTATCAGACAGTATAAGGTTGAGTGGCGATTTTCATCTTGCCAATATTGAAAAGTGGCTTGGTTATTATGACAGGTGAGCGCGTATCTAGGTAAAAGATCGCCTTTGTTATCTTCTACAAAAATCGGTAATTCATTTAATTTAGGTAAACTATATTGCTCAAAGCTACGTGATTGAATAGCATGAATAGTATTGTCTAGGTTAACTTTATAACGGCGTTTATTGCCTTGGATGAAGCCCTGAAGAAAAGTTTGAAAACCGTCAACGCGTTTATCTTTCGAGTAAACTCTCTGACAGCCAATTAACTGAGTTTTCTCAATTTTTTGTATGTTTTTAACTTCAAAATGAAAACTTTTTTCTTTACCAAATTGAAATTCGTCTTCGAGACCTCGAAACCGAATACTTATATGTTGTCCAACCGTAATTGTATTTTTGAAATTAAAGCGAAACTTACACCCTTCAACACTGATATCTGAACTCGTACACTCGTATTCATTTTTATCGTTTTCAAGCAGTATGTCTAAGGTAATAGCGAAATTCATTCGCTCTTCACTACGATTATGATACGGACCAAAAGTAAACAAACTTGCTGGGTACTGCGTTTTTTCAAAGGTCTTACTGGCTTTAGTCGTCTCAACTTGTACCGGTTTACCCATGTTACTTTTTTCTTTTTGATATATAACCCGAAAGTTATTTTCAGTGTTCATTACTGCTTCGTAAACACCAAAAGTATATCCCTGATAAAAACCTATATTTTCTTGATAAACTTTAATCGCAATATCATCAAGATAGTGAACGCGTCCATCATGCTCAAAAGATCGACATTCACCATCAACATGACCACGCAAATCGATTAGACGCGTACATGGAACAGCTAAACGCTTGAGCTCCATTTTAAGCAAAAAGCGCTCTGTTTTGGGGATATGTTGAGTCATCGCAGAAAAATTTGTTTCAAAATCGTTCTTTAAAACCTTCCCACGAAACTGTTCAATTATCTTTTGGTACTTTAAAAAATCTGTAGTCATATCTGCTTTAATTTCTTTTAGTAACACTTGTGATATGCAATGAATTGAAAGAAATAATCATTTACTTTCTATGTAGTAAATCTACTATAAATTAATTTGTAATGAAATAACATCAGTAAGAAATATCATTAAAAATAATGTGTTATCTAGATAATAGCTTATATAAAAATAATAAAGCAAAAATTATGCCCAGTAAGGGAAGTGGTCATAAAAAAATAAACTAACATCTATAAGTATAGTTAGTAGGATCCAGTGTATACGCGGGCTTGAACAGTAAATCAACGATGTAGGATACAAGAATAGAGGTGAATTTAATTTGGCTAGGTAAGCCGAACACAATAACAATTTTCCGTATTTATCACAAAAAATCGGCAAGAATTAAAAAGTACAAACATTTGACACTATCGCGCCTAGTAAGAGAAGACGATTTTTATCTAAGTCGCCTAATTCTATCCTATGATGATTAAGCGATGGTATTAAACAGTTCGCTGTAAATTTCTAATAACAATAACGCGCATAGACACATCTGCGGACTTCAATGATTTACCACTTTTCAACAATCTTGCACTTAGTGTTACACCCATCATAATCGCGACTAAGTAATAACTAAGCACTTCTTTAAGACGTTTACACATGCTAGCTATCACCTAAATTACGCAGTGATTTAACCTATATAGTAATGCTTATCTAAGTTTATAGTTGAGTACTGCAAAAGCGCTCATCACCCCGGGTAACAATGACTTAGAAGATGAATATTCAGGTAAGCTTTGTCGATACTTGTAGTCGTTTATTAACTGCGCATACCTGCAAGTATGCTGTCGAGCTTGTTAATCATATAATTTTTAATCGTAGGCGAAATGTAGCATTGGAGGGGATGGTAATTCTTATTATGAATAAGTTAAGTGTGGCTTAGCAAGTTATTGGTGTTGTAAATTAATAACCAATTTTATTAAAATCATTAGTGTTAAACAGTATCCACAGTTAGCAGATACTGATTATGTTTCTCAAGCTAAAATAAAAGTGTTACTCAGCTAGATAATTTTAATATCAATCATTTGCTCTTTAGCCGCAGCAATACGTTCGCGCTCTTGGCGTTTCTCACAAGGGTTATCGCAATTACACGACTTATCAATACCCACTGTTGCTAATCCGCCGCAACTGCCTGCTAACGACTTTTGTTGAAAGATATAGCCAACCGACATAGCAACAACAACTACAAGGAAAAAACCTAAAGTGATCATAAATATCATCATAAACTAACCTACTTATTTTCTTTATCTATTAAGATGAATAAACAGTAACTCGCTTTAACCAGTTACTTTAAATACTGCATGAATTTTACCGTGCTTTGCTCAACAAAGCCATGCTCTGTCTTAGCAATAATGTAAGCAGCTATACCATTTTTCTCTGCAAAGTCGATGGCTTTTACTTCACCCATAACCATCATCGCGGTAGACAGACCGTCTGCGGTCATAGAAGACGGATGAATGACCGTTACTGAGACTAACTTATGATTGATGGGTTTGCCCGTCGCTGGATCAATAATATGTGAAAAACGTTGACCATCTTTGGCTTGGTGATAATTACGGTAATCGCCTGATGTTGCCACTGCATTGTCTTTTGGAATGATCACTTGATAAACAGAGCGATGCTCACCACTTGCATCCTGAATAGGCTTCTCTATCGCGACATGCCAAAGTTCACCGGTGTGTTTAAAACCTTTTAAACGCATTTCTCCACCAATTTCTATTAGGTAATTATTAATGCCTTTTTCTTCTAAATATTCTGCGACTAAATCGACCCCATAACCTTTGGCAATGGTTGATAAATCAACATAAAGGCTAGGCGTTTTTTTAGAAAGTTTATTCCCGTCTAACACCAGCTTTGACAAACCTATTTGTTGGCGCGCTAACAGTAAATCCTCCGCCGTTGGTATAGTATTTGGCCGATATTCTGGGCCAAATCCCCAAAGGTTGACTAAAGGCCCGACAGTAATATCAAGATTGCCTTCACTTAATTGCCCCAAGCGAATCGCTTCTTTAATAACGCGTTGTAAACCAACAGATATTGCAACAGGCGTAAGTGATGTCGATGTGTTAAATCGTGATAATTCAGAGTCAACGATATAGGTCGACATTTCTTGATTTAATTGCACCAATAGTGCATCAATGCCTGTGTGGACTTGTTTAGTATCAATCGCATTATTCTCGATGACCACTTTAATATTATACGTAGTCCCCATAGTACGACCTTGCAACAAGACTTCTTGCTTACTTAAATCACTACTTGGAAAGCAACCGGCAAAAAACACCAGCATAAAACTGATCATCAATACTTTTACTTTAATCATTTTGATACCTATAAATTTATTATTTAGGTAAAACGTCTAGGGAAAACGTCTTATATAAATAATAAAAGACGACCAAAGTCGTCTTTTATTTGAAGCTTTCATTCATTGAGTAAATGTTTAATTTAAACGCTGTATATTGCCTTTAGTTCGAGAAGGCTGTGCGGAGTTGACGTTAGTCAATGAGCACAGCAGCCGACGAAATAAAGCCAATAGGCAAGTTAAAATAAACGATTAGCCGCCGAAGTCATCTAGCATGATGTTCTCGTCTTCTACGCCTAAATCTTTAAGCATATGAATAACGGCAGCATTCATCATTGGAGGACCACACATGTAGTACTCACAATCTTCTGGTGCTTCATGATCTTTTAAGTAGTTTTCATAAAGTACATTATGAATAAAACCTGTCATGCCTTCCCAGTTATCTTCAGCTTGTGGGTCTGATAACGCAACATGCCATTTGAAATTATCATTATCAGCGGCTAAACCATTGTAATCATCTTCATAGAACATTTCACGTTTAGAGCGAGCGCCATACCAGAACGACATTTTACGTTTAGATTGTAAACGTTTAAGTTGATCAAAGATGTGCGAACGCATTGGCGCCATACCAGCACCACCACCGATAAACACCATTTCATTATCTGTTTCTTTAGCAAAAAACTCACCAAACGGACCAGAAATAGTGACTTTATCGCCAGGCTTAAGGCTAAATATATATGATGACATTTTACCTGCTGGTAAATGTAAACGTCCTGGAGGAGGCGTAGCAATACGCACGTTAAGCATAATAATGCCTTCTTCCTCTGGATAATTAGCCATTGAGTAAGCACGTAACGTTGGTTCATTAACTTTTGATTCAACATCAAAAAAGCCAAAATGGTTCCAATCGCCTTTGTACTGATCATCAATATCAAAATCACTATATTTCACATGATGAGCTGGAGCTTCTATCTGTATATAACCACCGGCTTTAAACGGAACAGATTCCCCATTGGGTATTTGAAGTTTAAGTTCTTTAATGAAAGTTGCTTGGTTATCATTAGAGATAACTTCACATTCCCATTGTTGTACACCGAAGATTTCATCTTCTACTTCAATAACCATGTCTTGCTTAACAGCAACCTGACAGGCTAAACGACAACCTGTTTTAGCTTCACGCTTAGTGATATGACCCGTTTCAGTTGGTAAAATATCGCCACCACCTGAATGCACGTCAACACGACATTGACCACAAGTACCACCACCACCACAAGCAGAAGGAATAAAAATCCCTTGATCTGCTAAAGCGCCAAGAAGCTTGCCACCAGCAGCGGTTACTACTGATTTATTTGGGTCACCATTTATACTAATTGTTACGTCACCTGAAGAGACTAACTTAGATTTAGCAAACAAAATAACTAAAACTAATGCTAGCACTATCGCGGTAAACATCGATATGCCGAGAATGATTTCCATCGACTTTTCCTTAAATTATCTAGGGCCTAAGTTCAAATTATTTTGGTAATAAGTGACTTAGACCGATATTTTTTAAAGTGAAATACCACCAAAAGAAAGAAAGCCAAAAGCCATCAATCCAGCGGAGATAAACGTGATACCTAAACCTTTCAAACCGTCTGGTACGTCAGAATATTTCATCTTTTCACGTATGGCAGCCAATAGCACAATAGCTAACATCCAACCAACACCAGAGCCAATGCCGTAAACAACACTTTCACCCAAAGTTAAGTTTTTCGCTACCATGAAAGAAACCGCACCAAAAATTGCACAGTTAACAGTGATTAAAGGTAAAAATATACCTAAGGCTTGATACAAAGCAGGAAAATATTTATCTAAAATCATTTCCAAAATTTGTACTAAAGCAGCAATAACACCGATAAAGGTAATAAATGATAAAAAGCTTAAATCAATTGAATCTTTCTGTTCAGTAATTCCCATCATGCTGTCTAAAGCACCTGGCGCTAAAATAGCTTGATAAATAATTTGGTTAGCTGGAACAGCTAAACCTAATACCACCACAACCGCAACACCCAGACCAATGGCTGTACTTACTTTCTTAGACACAGCTAAGAAAGTACACATACCCAAGAAGAAGCTTAACGCCATATTCTCAATAAATATGGTTTTAATAAAAATACTTAAATAATGTTCCATGGGGCTAATCCTTCTCTACTTGTTCTGGTTTCCACTGGCGTACAGCCCAGATGATTAAACCAATAATGAAGAATGAACTAAATGGTAAGACTAATAAGCCATTACCTTGGTACCAACCATCGTTTTGAACTAATTTAAACACTTCAATACCAAAGATCTCACCAAAACCAAATAATTCACGGAAAAAAGCAACAATCATCAAAACTGCGCCGTAACCTAAACCGTTACCAATACCATCTAAAAAGCTAACACCCGGCTTTTCTTTCATAGCAAAGGCTTCTGCACGGCCCATTACAATACAGTTAGTAATGATCAAACCAATGAAAACTGACAACTCTTTCGACAACTGATAAGAGAAGGCTTTTAATACTTGGTCAACCACAATTACTAATGACGCTATAATCGCCATTTGCACAATAATACGCACACTTGATGGAATATGATTACGCACAAGTGAGATAAAAAAGTTAGAAAAGCCAGTAACTAGCATTACCGCTATGGTCATAACCAAAGCGTTTGCCATTGAACTGGTTACCGCTAGAGCAGAACAAACACCTAGTACCTGTAAAGCGATAGGGTTGTTATCTACAATAGGTCCAAATAGTACTTTTTTAGTATCTGAAGACATTAGTTCATCTCTCCTTCGCTAGCAACACTGCGGTATTTAGTAATAAAAGGTCCATAACCTTGCTCACCTAACCAAAAATGTAAGGTGTTTTGCACGCCATTACTGGTTAATGTAGCGCCTGACAATGCGTCAACGCCGTGAACATCACCGGCTTTAGCACCACCTTTAATCACTTTAATAGCCACTTCATCGCTATCATTGTAAATTTTCTTACCTGGCCATAAAGCTTTCCACTTAGGGTTAAGTACTTCAGCGCCTAAACCCGGAGTTTCCTTTAAGTCAGAATAAATAAGACTACGAACGGTATTTAAATCTGGCGCTAAACCAATATAACCGTACATTAAGTCCCACAGCCCTGAACCAACAATAGGTAAAACTAAAGTATTTAGCTGACCTTGCTCGTTATTAACTAAGTAAACAACAGCGCGGTTAGCACGGCGATTAATACCTGCGGTATCGTTAGTAAGCTTTGAGCTTTTAGCGGCATCACGAGCGTCTGCACGTTCGTCAAATATATCGGTGTTACCTTCAATAATTTTCCCTGAATCTAGGTCAATCATTTTAGCAACAACATATTTGTTGTAAGTACCAACAATATCAGTACCTGCTTTTTCTAATAAGCCGGAAGCTTCAAGAATTTTAGTTTGCTTATCAAGTAGTTTATTAGCTTGTTGTAACGGTTTTAAGCTAATCGCAGCAACAGAGACTAACGCAGCACAAACCAGACAAACTAAAAACACAAAGCCGATTGTTTTAATTGGAGTTTCTTTATTACTAGACATTACGAGCGAGCCTCCGTTTGATATTCCCTTGAACAACAAAATAGTCGAAAAGAGGGGCGAATAAATTAGCGAATAAAATAGCTAACATAATTCCTTCAGGGTATGCCGGGTTAACTACACGTATGAGTACAACCATTACACCAACTAATGCACCAAACCAGTATTTACCCGTATTAGTAAAAGACATAGTGACAGGGTCAGTAGCCATAAACATCATACCAAAAGCAAAACCACCTGTGACTAAATGCCAGTACCATGGCATAGCAAACATTGCGTTAGTATCGCTACCAATACTGTTAAACAGTAATGAAGTGAACACCATTCCGGCGAAAACACTTAAAACAATACGCCACGAAGCAATACCTTTATACAGAATGTATGCACCACCTAGGAAAATAGCAGCTGTTGATACTTCACCCATAGAACCTGGGATAAAGCCCAAGAATGCATTCCACCAGTTAGTATTGATTGCAAAATCAACCGATCCTGGAATGGCTGCTGCTGCTGCACTTAATGGTGTCGCACCTGAGTAACCATCAATAGCAACCCAAACAGCATCACCTGATAATTCACCTGGATAAGCAAAAAACAGAAATGCACGACCCGCTAGCGCAGGGTTCAAGAAGTTTTTACCTGTACCACCAAAGATTTCTTTAGCAATAACAATACCGAAAGTAATACCAATAGCAACTTGCCATAATGGAATTGTTGCAGGTAAGATCAAGGCAAACAAGATTGAACTAACAAAGAAACCTTCGTTAACTTCATGCTTGCGTACTGAAGCAAAGAGAACTTCCCAAAAGCCACCAACAATAAAGGTAGTCGCATAAATAGGTAAGAAGAACATTGCTCCATAAAGCATCATACCGAAGACACTCGAGTCAGCAGATAAGCTACCTCCAAGGAATTCGAACAAGCCTACTTGCCAAGTATCAGGTAAAGCATAACCAGCAGCTAAGGCATCAGCTGCTTGAAAACCAATGTTGTACATACCAAAAAACATAGCAGGAAAAACAGCTAACCATACCGTTATCATGATGCGTTTTAAGTCAATACTGTCACGAACGTGAGTAGCACCTTTGTTCACTTGACCAGGAGTAAATAAACCGGTGGCTACAGCTTCATACAAAGCGTACCACGTTTCTAGCTTACCGCCTTTTTCAAATTGCGGTTCAATATCTTCAATAAACTTTTTCAAGCCCATGTCTAACCTTCCTTCTCTATTGTGGTTAGGCATTCACGAAGAATAACGCCGTAATCTGTTTTGCCAGGGCAAACAAATGTACATAAGGCTAAATCTTCTTCATCAAGCTCTAAAGCACCAAGTTGCTGCGCGCTGTCGGTATCACCGGCACATAAATCACGCAATAACATTGTTGGGAGAATATCTAATGGCATCACACGTTCAAAGTTACCAATTGGCACCATGGCACGAGGACTACCGTTAGTTGTTGTGGTCATATTGAATAATTTCTTTGGGAAGAAATGAGACATATATGCACGTGTTACCGAGAATTTATTAGGTCCAGGATACATGTAACCAATAAACTCTTTCTCGCGACCTTCTAAAATCAACGAAATTTGCACATGGTAACGACCTAAATAAGCGTGAACACCTTTTGCTTTTGCTCCTGAAAGTAAAGAGCCCGATATGATACGTAATTCACCGTCGGCAAATTCACCAGCGATTAATTCGTCAGTATTTGCACCTAAAATAGTACGCACTAAACGAGGGTTCTTAGCAGCAGGACCAGCAAGTGAAATAATACGGGTGTTATTTAACTCACCAGTAGTAAATAACTGTCCAAAAGCAATCACGTCTTGATAGCCTAAGTTCCATGAAGACTTCTCTGCACTAACCGGCTTTAAAAAGTGCATGTGTGTGCCAACTAAACCAGCAGGATGTTTTCCTGCAAATTCGTTAACTTGCACATTAGCTTCGACGGGAATATTAGCACCCGGCGCTTTACTAACAAACACTTCACCACTCGTTAAACGAGTAAGTATTGTTAAGCCATTTTTAAAGGCTTCACTTTGTTCATTAATAATCACTTCAGGGTTAGCGGCTAGCGGATTAGTATCCATTGCACTAACAAAAATGGCGGTTGGCGTTGAATCAACGGCAGGAACTTTACTAAATGGACGTGTACGCAATGCTGTCCACAAACCTGAATTAACAAGGTTATCAACAACATCTTGACGTTTTATTGAGTTAAGTTCATTCGCTGTGTATGAAGGAAATGTAATTTGCTCATCGCCGTCAATTTTAATAACGACTGATTGCAAAACACGTTTTTCACCACGGTTGATTTCTTTAACAACACCGGCAGCATGAGCTGTGAATTTAACGCCAGGGTTCTTTTTATCTTCAAAAAGAATCTGACCTTTTTTAACACGATCATCCACTTTAACAAACATGGTTGGTCGCATACCCACAAACTCTTCACCTAATGCTGCAACGGTTTTGATGGCGTTGCCATCATGGATTACCTGCTGGGGAGAACCAACGACAGGAACATCCAGACCTTTTTTTATTGTAATCATAAACACATGCACTACTTTTGATGGGAGTATCAAAACCAATCATCTACTTACCTAAACAAACTATTTTACGATGACTTGTAATCAATATTATTTAGGTAAAGCAAATTATCGATTTCAGTGTATTTCAGTAAGTACTTCTTTCTTGGCAACAAAGGAAGTTGCTTTAGAATAAAAAAGACCCACTGGCTCTAAGTTAAAATTTCTAGCGCGATTTTAACACAAAAACTCTAAGGCTATCTACGATCTCAGTTACTTAAATTACAAATTAGTTGAATATTATTGATTTCGCTCATTTATCAGCCAAAAATTTTGTCAGACCTAAAAAAACCGACATTTTATGTCGGCTTTTTATTATTGATGCTAATCGTAAATAATGAAAGTTAATCGTTATAAAAGATGCTTAATTTCTGCCATTGTATCGACATCAGCTTCGTAATCAACACCTGCAACACTAAAGCCAAATAACTTTAAAAACTCTTGATGATAGCCAACATAGTCAGTTAACTCATCAATATTATCAGAATCAACGGTATTCCAAATGTCTGTCACGCGTTTTTGAACGCTATCTTCAAGCTCTTTATGATTTTGACGGTAACGATTTTTATCATCTAAGCGAGGTGTTTCACTGTAGATGTTATCAACAAATAGGTTCTGAATTTGTTCGATACACCCTTCATAAGTGCCATCTGCCTTCATCACCTTAAACATTGCTGAAATATAAAGTGGCATGATAGGTATTGCTGAACTCGCCTGCGTAACGACCGCATTTAATGAGGTAACATGGGCTTCGCCCTTAAGGTTAGCAGTAGCTTTGTTAATTGCCGATGCAGCACGGTCTAAATCTTCTTTCGCTTTACCTATGGTCGCTTTTCCGTATATTGGCCAAGTTAATTCTTTACCAATATAGGTATAAGCTACTGATTTAAATCCTTCTGAAAGAACGCCAGCCTCATTCAATGCCTTAATCCATAGTTCCCAGTCAGCGCCTCCCATTACATCAATGGTACCTTGTATCTCAGCTTCATTTGCTGCTTCAACAGAAATTTCATCAATAACACGCTTTGAGGTATTTAGGTTTTTAGTGGTTACACTTTGACCAATAGGTTTAAGCGTCGATGAATAAACTTCACCGGTATCTGGATCAGTTCGACGAGGCGAAGCAAGTGAGTAAACGATTAGATCAATTTCACCTAATTCAGCTTTAATGGTTTCAATAGCCTTTGCTTTAATTTCATGTGAAAACGCATCACCATTAATATTTTTAGACCAAAGCCCCTCTTGTTCAGCAGCCTTTTGAAACGCCGAAGTATTGTACCAACCTGCACTTGCTGTTTTCTTTTCAGTGGGCGGTTTCTCAAAGAAAATACCTAATGTTTTAGCATTATTACCAAATGCGGCGGTTATACGTGACGATAAGCCATAACCAGTAGATGAACCAATAACCAAAACATTTTTTGGCTTGGCATTAGCCTGTTGATGAGATTTTACATAAGAAATCTGCTCATTGACATGAGCTTCACAGCCCGCTGGGTGTGCATTTGTACAAATAAAACCACGAATTTTAGGTTTAATAACCATAAGAAGACCTTTTAATTAATACTATTTTTATCGCCAAACGACTCGGCAATTTAGTAATTATTCAATATTTATTGCGACATAAATTTAAAAATTGTCGCATAGTTTACGCTACTAAAAAGAATACGAGGTATGACCAGTAAACATTTACCTCAAAATAAAGGATTAAAGCCGCTAGCTATTTTAATAAAAAACATCTGCCTAAACCCGGCCATCAGCTTTTAACGTATAAACAGCGCCTAACATAATGACCCTAGCATGGAAGTACAATGCAAAATATTGTACCGCATCCCACCAACATTAAAGTTAAATCGCAACACCACAATGAGCAAAGTAAATCACACCATCAGTCATAATAATCCTGAAATGATTGTTTCGGGTTATCGGTGACCCATCAATAACCTTGTTAGCTAAATTAACCCATTAAGTAACATAGCTGTTGCCAAATATTATTCATTTTACATAGATAATGATAAGAGTAAATAACAGGTATTTCACGAAAAGTGAATACAATTATGAGGGTAGAATAAATTAGGGATAAAATCGCGAATCATGGTTAGCTAGCGTTTTACCCCATTTATTAGCAAAAGTTACGCTGTTTTTTTACCACCGCCTAAGCATTTAGGCGACAAAGGGGTATTATCTGCATAATACTTGTCCCACTCATCTTTAGTATAAGTATGAAGCGCTAACGCATGTATTTTTTCGGCAAGCTCTGTTGAAAGCAACGAATTAATGGCTCGGTGACGTTTAATTAAGCGCTCTCCGATAAAGTCGTCGGTAACAATAATCACTTTAAAATGAGATTCACTGCCCGGTGCAACATTATGCTGATGGCTTTCATTAATAACATCGAGATGTATTGGAGAAAATGCGGAAAGAAGTTTTTGTTCTATTACAGCTTCAATGGTCATTATTAAATCCCTGATGTGTTTTTCTGTAGTGGAGTAATTTTAGTTTGTTACAGACAATATGCCATCAGTCTGGATGGCTATAGTCGTTTCATTGGCATTAATGGCGAGTAAACAGTTGCCATTATTGATAAAAAAAAATTCATTTATTTATAAAATAGTTTTTAAGCGCTCGAGGCAACTATCACTGGCTCAATTCCCTATATTTTGTCACAATAGCTGACATTCTTCTAGGTGAAAATCGAACCTCTTTATTATGATCAGCCCTTTTATTGTTAACGCAGATGGCGTTTATGACAAGAACCTTTTTTTAGATCGCTACCCCGTTGGTCAAGTTAACCGTGCACTAGTTGCTTGGGATTCAGCCGACGAGTATTTAATTAATTATGTTAATGAGCAAAGTTTAGCGGATAGCCAGCACAACTTACTAATTTTCAATGATAGCTTTGGCGCTATTACCGCTAACTTTACTCAGTCAAATGTGACTACGGTTTCCGATTCTTGGATAAGCCACCAAGGGTTAAGATATAATATTGAGCAAAACGGTTTGTCGCTTGACAATATTAGCCAAATAACGAGTTTGGATGACCTACCCGATAATATTACCGTGGTGTTGTACAAGATACCTAAAAGTAAGTCATTAATGATCGATCAACTTTTATCGATTAAAGCTAAATATAATCAAGAGCTTATTTTTATTGCTAGCGATAAAGCCAAAGATATCCATAGCTCGACGTTAAAATTATTTGAAAAATATTTAGGGACAACAAAAACGTCTTTAGCGGTAAAGAAAGCACGTTTAGTATTCTCTCAACTTGATAACAAGCAAGTTTTATCTTCACCTTTTCCAACAGTTTGGCCGTTAGAAGATAGCGCTTTTATTATCAGTAATCATTCAGGGGTTTATGCTCGTGAAAAACTTGATATTGGTGCTCGCCACTTTATTAAGCACCTTCCTGAAGTCAAAGCAGGTAGTCGTGTTATTGACTTAGGCTGCGGCAATGGTGTGATTGGTTTAGCCGTACTGGCAGAGCAACCCCAGGCATTAGTTACTTTTGTTGATGAATCTTATATGGCTGTTGATTCTGCTAAGACTAATATCAGTAAAAACTTACCAGAGCAACTCGAACAGTGTCAGTTCATGATAAATGACTGCTTAGCCGATATGGAGCCTAATAGTGTTGATTTGATTTTGTGTAACCCTCCTTTTCACCAGCAAAATGCAACCACAGACCATATCGCTTGGCAGATGTTTCGCGATAGCCATAGAGCATTAAAGAACGGTGGTGAGTTACGCATTATTGGTAATCGGCAACTCGGATACCATATTAAACTTAAACGACTTTTTGGTAATGAAAAACTCATTGCCAGCAATGATAAATTTGTCACGCTTTCATCAATAAAATAATGGAGTTAATCAGATCATGAAAAATATATTCATTAACAATAAAATTAAAACATTAGCCGCAACAACTTTACTGCTTGTACTGACGGCTTGTGCCAACAAACCCACTTACGTGGTTATTGCTCCAGATTTAAGCATAAATAATGGTGCATCTAGCCAAAGTGCTTATCAAAATAAACAAGCGAGTTTAACGGTCACTGATTTGCGAAGTGCCCAGCATGTTGTGCAAGTATTAAGAAAAGATGAAGCAGCAGAGGTTTATTCTAGTCAGCAACCATTAAACCGTATTGTTGAGGAAGCGTTAGCCGCTGAATTTAAAAAACAGGGCTTAGACATTAACGCTCAAGCGGGTAATGCAATTGAAATAATTATTGATAATGGCTTGAGCAGCGTGCAACAAGAAATGATGAAATATCAAGTTAACAATGAACTTGTGATCCGCGTAACTGTAAACAATGGCTCACAAACGTTGAGCAACACCTTTAAAGTTCGCGGAACTAGTGAAGGCCCATTGGGCGCAGATATTGCGGTATTAGAGCGAGACTTTAGTCAACAACTTACTCAGTTATTATCTCAAGTTATTAATAACATTGAAATTCAGCGTTTTATAAAGTAATTTTTAACAGCTCCTTTAAAAGAAGAAATGATAATGAAAGGTTTATTTTTTTTACTTATATTTTTATCTGGCACTCTATCAGCGAATAATATTGCCATTGATCCTAATAACTTATTTCCAAAAGTGAAATTAGAAACATCAAAAGGAGTCATCATTGTTGAATTAGACCGCATTCGTGCGCCATTAACTGTTGATAATTTTTTAATGTATGTGGTTAAAGGTGAATACAACAATACGATTTTTCATCGTATTGTCTCAGACTTTATCGTACAAGGCGGTGGCTATGATGAGGACTTCAATTTTAAAAAAGTCACTGGAAATATTGTTAATGAATCAGGTAATGGTTTAAAAAATGAACGTGGCACTATTGCTATGGCAAAAGAAAATCGCCCACATACCGCAAATCGTCAATTCTTTTTTAATATGGCTGACAATAAAAGTTTAGATCCAGGCCGTCGCTGGGGATATACCGTATTCGGCGCCATTATTGAAGGTCAGGCAGTTGTTGATGCTATGAATTTAGCTAAAACACACTATAGCGATGCGATGGGCTGGGACGATGTGCCCGTAGAACCTATTACCTTAATTAAAGCCACTTTATTACCAGAAGAATAAATTTATCCAATAAAATTTCAGCTGTAAATTATAGTCAGGAGGCAATATTTCTGACTATAATAATGCCATAATAAACATTCTTTTTTGTACGTTCTTACAATTAAATGAAAATTAAATTGCCTACACCTTTGACAAACTGTTTTTAATCTACGATATATAAGGTAGTAAATAAACAATAACAACTATTTTCACCATTTCAATAAAGTGGTAGCTACTTTCCTACTCGAATGATTTAAATACGAAAGTGAACTGAGGATGCCATGATAATTGAGCCGTTTATCAACGAAAAAACACAACAAATAGCTTACTATATTAAAGCTGTGATTAACCAATCATTGCATTATACCGAACTCGACACATTCATCCTTGATACCATGGAGGAATGGACATTGCTCAAGGTAAATGATGAAATGCCGAGTAGTGCAAAAGAGCGCGTTTTTTGGCACTTAGTCCATGAGATGAGTTTACATGGAGCACAATCACTGAGCCATGACTTGTATTTTAAAAGTGAAATAACGACCTGTTTAGATTTCTTCACAGGTACTGGCAGTTATCCTATTGACTGTATTGGTTGGCGTCCGTTACCTTAGGCTAACGTTAGTAAAATCCTCGACACTTGCTCACAGAACTCAAGAATAAACTTCTGTTTTCAATAACATTTTGATAGCCTATGCCTACTAAGATTTTTGTAGGCAATTGCATGACCACTCAACAAACATTCAAAGAAGCTATTCTCAATAAAAGAATGTTGATTTGTATCTTCACCGGATTCACTTCGGGCTTGCCGTTATTTATTTTATATCAACTGGTACCTGGTTGGTTAAGATCAGAAGGAGTAAGTCTAGTTGAGATAGGTTTATTCTCATTAATTGGCATTCCTTATGTTTGGAAGTTTATTTGGTCACCATTGATGGACAGGTATTCTTTTCCGATGCTAGGTCGACGTCGAAGCTGGATGTTCGCTACGCAAGTTTTATTACTCTTCTCAATCGCTGGTTTTGGTTTTATAGACCCTACTATAAATATTTGGTCTGTCGCTTATCTTGCCGCTGCTGTTGCTTTTTTTAGTGCAAGCCAAGATATTGTTCTTGATGCTTATCGCAGGGAGTTATTGCAAGAACACGAACTGGGCTTAGGTAATTCTATCCATGTACAGGCTTATCGTCTATCTGGCTTAGTGCCGGGCTCGTTAGCTTTTATATTGGCTGACCATATCAGCTGGCAATCAGTTTTTCTTATTGTTGCTGCGTTTATGCTCATCGGTATTTTACTGACCTTATGTATTAAAGAGAGTAAAAGCGAACATCTTGCTCCTAAAACATTACATGATGCTGTTGTATTGCCTTTTAGAGATTTTATTTCACGAAAAGGTTTTAAAAGTGCCTTACAAATTCTCATTTTTTTATTTTTATACAAATTAGGCGACAGTATGGCTACAGCCCTGCAAACTCCCTTTTTTATAGACTTAGGCTTTACTAAAACAGAAATTGGTGTGGTTGCTAAAACAGCGTCGCTTATTGCGATGACTATTGGGCTTGCTGTTGGCGGCATCGTAATGATAAAGCTCAGTATAAATAAGGCATTATGGCTGTTTGGCTTTGTGCAAATCATCAGCATATTAGGCTTTGCCGCTTTAGCAGAAATAGGTCATAATACTTATGCTTTAGCTTTTGCGATGGGCTTTGAATACTTAGGTGTTGGTTTAGGTACAGCGGCATTTACTGCCTTTATAGCAAGAACAACCAACCCCGCTTTTGCTGCAACGCAATTTGCACTATTTACGGCGCTAACCGCTTTGCCTCGAACCTTTGCCAATGCAACAACTGGCCTTATTGTAGAGCAAATAGGTTGGACATCGTTCTACTTTCTTTGTACTTTCCTCGCGATCCCAGGAATGCTTATGTTATTTAAAGTTGCTCCTTGGAGCGAAAAAGTCCCTTTCGAAACAAAAAATAAAACCGAGGAATTAATATGATTAAACTGTTCTTTCTACTCCCTATTATCATGTGCCTTTTTTGGTGGCGATATCTAGATGCTAAAGGCTTTAGTGTAAAAGAAGGTGTGAAAGGTTTTGCTTATATTATTGCTTTAAATACCGTACTCATTGGATTTTTAGTGGTAATGATATACGTTACTCACGGATGACGACTGCTGATATCCTGATACCAAATCCATCGTTATGAGACCACCTCAGTCAACCAGATACCGCCTCAGTCATTCTGATAACTCATCCATCAACCTGATAACAACTCCGTCATCCTGATACCACCTCTGTCATCCTGATACCACCTCTGTCATCCTGATAACAACTCCGTCATCC
>NZ_JACGWC010000018.1:0-82185 GCF_014077545.1 Colwellia sp. BRX10-1 | reverse complement strand
GTGGTTTGCAATATTTTAAAGCAAGAGTCTGTAACCATATGGGTGACTGTGGCACAGCAACGTCAACTTTAGTAAATGCTAGTTGTGGTGGCGGTGGTGGCGATTTGTAATAAATTAAGCTCAGGTGTTGTTAGAGTATAATAATTACCAATATCATCTGAGCGTACAATAAACGGTTGACTTAAAATTAAACTAATTGAGATATAAAATGAAAATTAACAATCTTTTGATACTTGTAATTATCTGTTTTATTAACGCTTGTCAGGGTGATTCAGAAGAAAAAGCAGAGCCAATAGCTGAACAAAAATATTTACTGGCTGTGACCTATGATAACTATGCATGGGGGGCAAGTCATGCAGGGATTTTTGTTGATATTGAAGGCAACTTTTATCATTATTATCATGATAAAGGGGATAATGATGGTTACCTTTCAGTAAATGAAGTGGCAGAGCAGTCAGAAATAGAACTCACTAAAGTGATGGGGGGCGCTGGGACTTTACTTGAAACTTTAGATATTGAAGTTATCAAGGAAATTAAAAGTATTGCCAGTCGGGTGACTTCTCATAATTTTACTGAGTCGCAGCAACGTTGTCATGATTCTGGAAGTATACGTTTTTTTAGCTTTTATTTTAATATAAACACTCAAATGTATACTCCAACTCTACTAGAGAAAACTGGTGGATTGGCACAAGTTAATCTTTCACCTTCTGCAAAAGAATTAGTGAATTGGCTGGACACTAAATCAAGTGAATATCAGTTAGGTCTTAATTCAGATGATTGCAGTTATATACCTGAAGATTAATATTATACGACTTTACTTTTGTGAAAATTCTTATAACTCTATAGCACTTTTGGGGATATATGACCTTAAAGTTAACAATCTAATTTCGGTGCATCCAAGATGATTCTAATGTCCGCTTTTGAAATTGGGAACATAATTGTACGTTCAATATTAAGTGAATTTTAGAGTACAAATAAATAAAATTTGTTGTAGTAGCTCAGACCAGTTCTGCCGTTAGTAACTCAAAAGCTAACTTCCGCTTTTGGCTAATAAGTGACCATTCAGTACATAGCTTAGGAGGTTTTTAAATTTCCTTATTTTTTGTGACGTTTTTTATAGTTTTCTCACGATTTTTGACGAAAATTTTTCAATCGATTTAACTCAATCTAGCTACAGCCAAGAAAATCCTGAACGAGAGTTCTAATTATTCATGAAGATCCATAATTGTGCAGATCCTCCCTCCTTAATCATACAGGGTAACGCAGACAAGGATGTAGCGATTGTTTAAGGGGGAATTACGTTTAGAGAAGGTCAATCCCCTGGAGTTGAATCTCAATATATAGAGTTTGAGGATACGAGTCACTCGCCGACCATCGAACAGGATCAGCGCGGAGTATATGCGGTATTAAAGTGGTTTAAAAAGCATTTTTAATATGACTAATTAGCGTATGCCAAAAATATTAATGAGACGATTAAAAAGGTTATTTTTAAGCGTGATGTCTAGCAATAAACGTTTTCTACCCAAACTTTAATAATTTAGAGAGCGGTTGTTAGAGCATAGGGTTTATATTTCATCCTTTAAATAATAAAGGCACAAAGCTATTTTGTTAACTATGCCCACCTATGATTAGTTAATAACTTCTCGCCACAAGATAACTCGATCATTTCCTCTAAAGACTCCAAAGGTGGCTATCGCGCTAGGGTTTTCATTTAAAGTTTTCACTTCTACACCATTCCAGTGCCAATCGTATTGCAGCCATGGATATATGTTATAGATGACTTCTACCTTTCCTTGATTCCCTGATGCTACAGCAGGTAAAACAATTTGTCGCGTTACGCCATTAGGTAAATCATCAATATCTACAAATGCACCCGAAACAGCAGGAATATCAGCAGAATCAAGGCCAACATCATTAAGCGAGCCGAAACTAACATTAGTCGAATTGTATTGGATACAAGTATCAGTATCAGCTAAAACAAAGTTAGTGCCATCAAAATACTCTACTGATAAAACTTGCCCTATACGGGACGTTTCTGGACCAAAGCTGTTGTTAAGAGAAGCTCGACCAAAACGAATTTCTTTCCCTTCAGGGTTCAAAGCCCATAAGCGACCATTATCGGTATCACCATCACTGTCAATAGCGACTACGCTATCTGTGTCACTTACGGCTGCAATTCCTAATTCTATTTTAGCTGGGAAAGGAGTTATCTCTGTATTTTGATCTCGAAGGTAAACAAAGTTATCCTCAGCGTTAAATGCGTAAGTAATAACTCCTCCGCTCTCTTCAAGAAAAACCCCTTCACTTAAATTGGCAGTAAGCTTAACTTTCGCACCAAGTAAATCAAGAGTGTCAGCATCTTCTGTTGGCGTAATATAGGTAACATTACTCGGTAAAAGTTTTATGAAATCTCCCGTGTAATTACTTGTTGTTGTGCAAGTTCCACTAGGACAGATTGATGATTTTGCCGTAATGAATAATTCAGGAGCAAATTGATATTGCAACGATCCTTTACTTGAAATTGATGATGTCGATGTTCTACTCATTTGCCCGCTATAAGCGAAAGTCATTGCTGGAAAGGGGTTATTAATATCACAAACCGACATTAGATCGCCATCCAGACCCGTTGTTAATTCAAAATGATGAGGGATAAAGCGACCAACATAAGGTGCTACTCCTGTAATATCACCTGCCCCTAAATAAGTACCATTCGTTAAATTTGCAGCAAATTTGACAATACCTACTTCGTCATAAGTCATACTTTTATTATTATTAACACCATTAGTAGCAATACCATTACTAAAATCAGTAAAACTGACATTGGTTAAAACCCCTTCTGTACCTAGGGTTGGCAGATAAAGGCTATCGGTTATAATAGCGTTTTCTGATGTGGCTTCATTACCAAAGTTAACAGTAGTGGTATTATCAGATAAATCAGCACCTGTATCTGGTATTCCATTTCCATCACTGTCATCTGTGGCTTGCCACTGTACGGCTGTTAAACTTGTAGTAAAATCATCCCCTGCTTTTTTAAAAGCACTATTAACTTGATTAGCACTCTGTGCTTTTGGGTTGCCATTAACATTAATATAAAACCCAAGCGGCCTAACCACAAAAGCGCTAGACGAACCGAGCATATAATTACCTGTTGGGTCGCCATTTTCATCACGAATATTATATCTAGCATGAAGTTGTACTTTGCCCGCATCAGGATAAGTAAAAATAAATTCTGCACTGTTTACGGCTTCGTTACTAAAATTAAGAGCCACACCCGTATACGTTTTGCTCGCCGCATTATTTAAAGTTTTAATAGGGATATCAGTGCTTAAGTTATTGATTGTTACTTGGCTACCTGCACACTCGTTAGGGTCAACACAAGTTGCTAGCATTTCAATAGTGTTGCTATCAATAAATGCTGCCTGACAAGCACCCGTTGTAGGGTTTTTCTTTACCGCTTGTACTTTTAATGTACTCGCTTTATAACCAGTATTTGAGGGCTTGGCTGATAATTGCTCTGGAATAGCTGTCCCTTCTGTATCGGAGAAAAATCGAAAACCAGTATCTTCAAAAACTACATCACAGCTTGCTGAAGCATCATTTTTACACTTATAAGTTTGATCTAAGCTTAATGTAGCCGCTCCTGGATTGGTGAAGTCAAAACTGACACCGGTGCGACCAACAACGGTCACTGTTTGATTTACCATACCATTAATTGCTAGTTCTACGTCCGTAGCGTCTAAGTTAACTGTATTACAATCGGCATCTGCACAAGCTTTTATGATGATACTTTCAGCTTCACAAGTTAAACCACTCCCATCATGTTCAATTTCGTAGTGATCAATAATAGGATCACCACAGTTATTGGTAAAATCCTTGAAAGTACCGACCAATGCTAGACCACCAGCTTGTTCATTTGTGTGATAAGTATCAGTGTCTCTGTCACTGTCTTCGACAATACTAAACCCAACATTTACAGGTGAGATAGCACACCGTTTTAGCCAACCACCGTCACCACCATTACGAGTGTTCTGGGTGGCAATAATAAGTGGGTTGTCGCTATAACTGCCAATTAAGTTGAATATACGGCAACTATTTAGACCTTCGATATTATTGCCTGTTTGAAAAGATTCATATCTTATATCATCCGTTAGCTGTCCAATAACACCTTGGGTAATAGCCAAATAACCTATGGTTTCATTGGAAGCAATAGTTCCTGTGTTTGTTTCTGCTCGATCTAAAGCCATATTAAACTGAGTTTTAGTAACACTTCTAATAGCGGTAACTAAAAAGGGCTCTGAAATAGGGAAAGGGCCGTCTGGATTATTTACGTTGGGTTCATTATTCATTGTCTGAATGGATGCAATGATAGAGGGTGGTTGTGAAAACCCTAAATCGGTAATATCAACAGTATCCCAAGAACTACCGCTAAAATATCTCCCTTGAAAACGTTTAGTATCCAATGTGCTCACCCGCATTTTAGCACCTCCATCTAGATCATAATCTCCTTCTACAATAGCCAAAAAATCTACTGTTTGAGCTATGTTACCTGCGGGTGCGCTAGGGTTGGCTTTTTCTGGTGATTCCACCTGAGCAATATCAAAACCACTTTCTGTAACATTGCTGATCCTAAGTGCAAGGCGATCACTATTACTCGCAGTAGTAGGTAAACTAAAAACCACTGGAGCAACTGAAAAAGGTGTATCAAAACAAACATGAGTAAATGAAGGGTTATCTGCTGTGTTATTTAAGGTAATACGCCCTGCGACCACTTCAATTTCGCCACAAGCTACTGGGTCGCGCGTTGAGCCATCGGCATTGTCACCGGCTTTTTGCTTGGCATATATATTAGCTATTCTATCGGAGTTAAGTACAGCATCATAAATTTGAAACTCATCTAGTTTTCCTTCAAAACCTTGAGCCACAGAAAAGTCACCACCAAATTCATCTTGTTCTTGGCCAATAACAATTGCATTACTATTAGTGACAGATAAAACACCGCTATTAACACCATCATCACAATCTTGTTCATTACCATCAACAAATAAGCAAACATCTTCACCCCTTCGGGTAAGGGCAATATGATGCCATGAGCCATCAGTGAGTTCGATACTACTTGTTAAGGTTTCACTGTTATCTCTAACTTTAATATAAACTTCGTATTCATCTTTAAGGAACACCTCTAATTCATCATCGTTTTCATTATCACCTAATGCATGAAAAACTTCCTGCTGAGCTTTATCTACAGTTGTATTAACCCAGAAACTCACCGAGAAGTCATCTAGGCCATTAACAGAACCACTAGGCACCATAACCCAGTCATTAATGCCATCAGCAGTTAAGTCGAGTGACCGATTAATAACAGCATCATCAACAGGATCTGATACACCAAAGGTTTTACCAGAATAATCTCCCGTTTGATCAAAAACCTCATCATCAGCCCCAGTGTAGCTGCAATCATCAAAACGGTAATCTAAGATTAAACTCGCGGCTTTAACAATTGTTCCAGTAGCAGTTGCATCAGTGATAGAACCTGCACTTGCATTACTTAATGTAAGAGTAAAGTCACCACTCCCTAAAGGTGAAGTAATAATATTTACTGTACTAGAGATATCACCCTCGAATATCGTTACCGTGCCATTAGCGCTCGTATAATCAGTTCCTGAAGTAGCAGCACCATTTGAGGTGGCATAATCCAAGGTAATATCTTCGGAGTAACTACTCGTCAGCTCAATAGTAAAAGTGGCAATATCGCCAGCATCAATACTTATATCATCAACAGAAATATCGGGCTCATTTCCAATCACCGTAATACCAAATGTAATTGAAAAAACATCACTTTCTTTGTTGGTGTCACAACCATCTTTTCTATAGGCATAAAAAGAAATAGTATAACTACCTGCTGTTGAAGGTGCAGTAATATCAAAACCACGATTATAAGTGCCCGCACGTTCTATATTAGCGTCATTATTGCAAGTAGTCGTACCATTTAATATGTAAGAAGTGGATCGCCAACGCCCATTATCACCGTTCCCATCGGTAGTGACATTAAGTAGCACTGATATTGTTTCGCTCGCTGAAACTATTGTAGTTGGAGTACCATTAAGTAGTACACTATTAATAACTCTCTCAGCTTGACTCGGCAGTGAAAAACAAAGTAACAAAATAGCTAATATTAATACGTTTTTCACGGTGTGATCCTTCCCTATACTATCTGACTAGAACAAGCATTTAAAATGCATCTACATATTGACATAATCTTAGATTGTATTTTGCTTTATCAACAAGTTGCCATTTTTACAACAAATAAGTTTGGTCGCTTGATGAAAGCTTTCATCATCAAAACTCTGTCTTGGCAAAAAATAAAATATAGGCAATGTTAACAAAATAAAGCAAAGGTAACGCTAAGTAGCTAAAGTTGCAATATAAAGAGGTGAAATTGACTGACCACTAAATAAAAATGGATACTCACTTGTATCCATTTTTACTGATTCAAACAACCTATAGCTTACGACTGTTAATAAACCTGTTAAATAACGAGACCATAAAGATATTATTTATCTTTATGGTCGTTAATATCTATCCATGAATTACCTCAAAAATATCTTTAAATGAGGTTTTAGTAATAATATCAATATGTAAATGTAATTTACGCGCAATATCACTCGAAGATATAACACCTCTTATATGGTGATTACTCCTATCAACAACTAAACAATGGCGTAATCCATAATTTTTTAATGTTGAAACAACATCATTAACCTTAGCATTTTCAATATCTTTGTAATCAAGTGCGTGTAGCATAGACCTTGGTATCATCATATCTTTTACTAGTATTTCATCTCTAGCAATGCCCTTCGCAACTTCTGCTACGATACTTTGCTCTGACAACTCATTGGTACTCACTATACCTAAAAAATCATTGTTTGTTGACACAACTATTTTCATTTTTACATGTGCTTTGAGCATCAACTTTAAAGTATCGGCAGCATCAGTATCCCCTTCAATCACTAACGCCTTATGTTCTTTAAAATCAGTAAAGATATCTGTAGCTGGCGATGTTAAAGATATATTGTTAAAATCTTCTGGTGATATAATCTTGTCTATTAAATCTAAATCAAATAACTGTAAACTGGTCATAATTACTACTCACTTTATTAAGAATCATCTTGTCTGTAACAGAAAAACACATACTAAATAAATGATATTTTCCTGCTGCTTAATCAAGGTTTTAATCGTGTTACTCAGTTAATTAAACGCTTGATTAAAAGCATCTTTTGTATAATTAAAAATCACTTTTATATTGATGTTTTTTCTGCCTAGTAAATGAAATATGACAGCCGAACTTAGCATGACCTTTTCGACAACTATCAAGCTCAAAAGTAACGTGAACACAATGAATTAAATGTGTGTGTATACTAAGGTTTATACGATTTTATTAACGTAGGATTTTAATTTTGCGTCCTACGTTTAATAACAAAATATCGTTGATAGCATCTTAAATAAATCTCCACAAAAAATTGTCGAGATTAGGTCAAAAATCAATATTTAAATGGCCTGATTAAAAGCAATGAAATTTATACGATTTTTAAGGGAGGAGCTCTTGGGTGCAGGTATTGAAATTTGTCATTCAATAATATGATATTTTTGTTTGTTGAGATTTTAAATAGATAGGTAACTTGGTTGATGCGATTATTTGTTTTATTGCTGATAAGCAATACATCAGGTTCTGTATCACACGCGATATCAGTGAAGATTTCAAGAGTAAATTGTTGAGCAATGTTCGAGTTTATTTCATCGCCAATACTATATCCTAGCTCTCCATGGGAGCTGGTTATAAAAAATAAAAAAATGGCGAAGATAAATTTACTCAAGCGGTTCTCAAAATAAATTATTATTTAATAGATATTGAGTGACAAGTTTATTTTTTCAAGTCAGTAAATGTAATTTTTTATTTCTATGATTTTCAAGTTACTTTTTCACAAGTAATTTCTCTTCAAGTAACGCTTTAAATAGCGCTTATTTAGGCTATCTGCCGGTTATATCTAACAGCATAATCTAAGCAAAAACTCAGCAAATCTTAAGTTAACTCTGCTATCTTCTACAAAGAGAAACTGTTTATTGTAGGCTTACCTTGAAAATATTAATTATTGAAGATTCAACTTCGTTAAGAAGAAGTCTAAAAATAGGGCTGTCAAACTTAGGTTTCACGGTAGATGATACTGGCGATGGCTCTGAAGGCCTAAGTATGGCTTTAGCTGGTGATTACTCGCTACTAATACTTGATTTGATGCTGCCATCAGTTGATGGCACTGCAATATTAAAAGCTATAAGAAAAGCCAATAAAGACCTTAGAGTACTGATACTATCAGCAAGAGATCTGACTGAGGATAAAATTTCAGGCTTATTAAATGGCGCTGATGACTATTTAACAAAACCCTTTTCATTCGATGAACTTCATGTTCGTCTGCTTTGCTTAATGCGCAGAGGCAGCTTAAATATAAATGACAGCAAAATTAATATTGGCGTTTTTTCATTAGACATTCATTTAAAACAATTGCTATGCAATGGCATCAATGCCCATTTAACACCTAATGAATATAAGCTTGTTGAATGTTTATTTACCAATCAAGGTAAAGTCGTCTCTCCTGAAAAACTAAGTGACTATCTAGCCGGCCAGTACAATGCAGTAGCAAAAAATTCCATTGAAGCCCATTTATCAACTACCCGAAAAAAAGTGAGAGATATAGGGCATGATTTACCCATAAAAACCAAGCGTGGTTTCGGCTATTTTGTTGAGAAAAATTAATGACTTCTATTAAGAAAAAGTTAAGTCGATATATATCAATATCAATATCGATATTGTTAGTCTCGCTCTTTTTAATTACTGATATTAGTGTTGATAGTTGGATCAGCAGTCAGTTTGACCGCGCGATGATTAATAAAGCCGGTTTATTAGAAACCTTAGTAAGCGAGCATCCTGACAAAGTAGATTTTGATTTTGCTGATGAGTTTATGCCTGAGTTTTCAGGGGCTAACGATCCTGAATATTTTCAATTATGGCGAGATGACAAGGTATTTGAGCGCTCTGAAACACTTAAGCTTTTTGAAAATAACGACTTACCCAAGTTAGACGTTACACTACACAAATCATCAATAACAAATATAACCCTACCCGATGGGCGTTCTGGCCGGATGTATTTCACAAAATTCATCCCTCAAATCGACAGTGATGTTAGAGAAGAATACGGAATAACAAAAGCGTTCTTTGCAAAAACTCAAAAGCCAATGGAGTTGGCCTATGCAACGAGTAACGAGGGCTTAAATCAAATTCTTTGGTTTGTTGATATTATTTTTATATTGACCTCGATTTTCGCGGTTATCGCGGTAAGGATTATCGTTTTTAATGTTGTTGAGCGAGGGTTAAAACCGCTCGATGAGTTAAATATCAAACTGAAACAGATTAATTTAAATTCTGAAATTAGCACCATATCAACTAGCCAACTCCCCGAAGAACTTATCGCAATAGCAGACGGAATTAACCATTTTATCAGCGAGAATAAAATTCTTTATTCCAGAGAAAAAAGAATTACCTCTGATATTGCACATGAGTTAAAAACGCCAATCGCCGAGTTACTTAATTTAAGTGAAGTTGCAATAAAATTCCCTCATGAAGAGCAGTTAGCCGCAAGCTTTAAGACGGATGTACTTGCGATCACACAGCGATTAAGAAATATCGTCAATGGGATACTTTTATTGCAAAAAAGTACTTATCAAGCTGAATTAGAGAAACAACAAGTAAATGTTGAGCTGTTACTTAAGACAATCATGGTCTCTGAAAATAAGCAGTGCAGAAATATTACCCTTAGCTTTAGTAAGCAATGTGGTTATATTCAGACCAATGAATTTGCTTTCACTACTGTGCTAACTAATCTGATTAATAATGCGCTCTACTATAGCCCAGAAACAACTCCGGTGATTATTGCCGTAAGACCAGAAAAAAATACCAATAAAATACGGCTGGATATTTCAAACGTCAGCAGTTTTGAATATTCAGAACAAGACTTAACGATGTTTTTTGAACCTTTGTGGCAAAAAGATTCATCAAGAACATCCGAAGAAAGGTACGGGCTAGGTTTAGCAATTGTTAAATCTTACTGTGAGAGAATAGGGGCTATTTTAGACGTAGCAATAGCACCTGACCAACGTATTACTTTTACTATTATAATATGATCTACGGTATTATTTTATCTAGCCTATGACTAAGCTTGTGGCGTTATGAAAAATAACGACCATCAGTACCACTCAATTGCATTTATGTTTACCGCTTTAAAATTAAATATTTGCGATAAAGCTACGATAATTCGTAAACGTCAAGGTAGTTACAAGGCAACTAAGCTGCCATTAATATTTTGTCAAACATTGATGATATAAAACTTTTAACTTTAACGATGCCCCCATAACGATCATAAGTAGATATAATAGCTATTTCCCTTTATCAATTTTATTTGTTAATGTGCCAGTGCGTTAAATCAGTATCGATGTGGGGACGACCTCACCGCTCTATTTTTTCAGGGGACGACCCCTAAATTTAATAGAGTGTCTATATGTATTGGTTCATCTTATTTCTCGCAGGAATTTTAGAAGCTGGCTGGTTAGTTGGTATTCAAAAATCAGAATCTTTTACAAATATCCCATATGTAATATTCGCTGTTCTTTCAATGGCGCTTAGCTTAGTGTTGTTCTCAATAGCATTAAAAGACATTCCTGTTAGCCAAGCATACCTCGTTTGGTTAGCTATAGGTGCGTCATCAATTTCAATCATAAACCATTACTTTTTTGAACAACCACTTTCAATTCAACAATTGTTTTTCTTTTGTTTGATCTTTGTTGGTGTGGTTGGTCTAAAAATATCTAATTAATACAAAAATTAAACTTAGGAAATATATATGTCTGGTGAAAAAAACTTAGCAAAATTAATCGCGTCTATGACGCCTGTTTTAGTCGAAAATGAATATGTGTTTGGTACTCTTGAGACATATGATTATCAACAAGTATTATTGCTAAACCCTTTAAGTACTTTTCAAGAAAAGGAAGGACTAACCGTTATATTGACGAAAGAAAAAGCCGATGAATTTGGCATTTCTTACTCTGGTGTTTTTAAATGTATTACATTGAATGTACATTCAAGCCTTGATGCAGTTGGGTTAACCGCTGCGGTTTCTACTAAATTGACGCAATCCAATATTAGTGCAAATGTGGTTGCTGCTTACTATCATGATCATGTTTTTATTGCCGTTAAGGATGCAGAACAAGCATTAATTGATCTTAACGCACTGACTCAACAAGGCATTGCAGGTTAATACCGTACTGGTTATTGAAAGGCATTACATGGTTTGTATACTGCTGAAGTATCTACTTTGTCAGAGGTTGCCTTTCAAATTTAAAACCCTAATGACTTCAATATTGGCTTAGTTGCCAGTTAGGATAAATCCGCATCTATGACTTATGATTATGCTCAGTGTCCTAATAATATATTGATGCTAACGTCGCTTAATCGGAACAGTTACTATTATAAAAATGAGTATTAACGACTCTTTTTCAGAAATGATGATGATTTATTTCTGAAAGTTGGTGGTTAACCTACATAACATTAGCTGGCCAATGTTATGTAGTCGCAGTAGTCAATGGTAATAACCGAAGTTCTAATGTTATTGGGTGGCATAACTGATGTTATTATTCAAAAAAAATAATGCCCAAAGAAGTACCTATTATTGAAATAAATGCCAATGTCGTTCAGTTTCGTTACAAATCTGTCTTTTAACACTGACCACCTTTTATCTAAGCTATCGATTTAATAGCGAATGTCAGATGACATGACTCAATTTAAAAATATTAATCTTAATTTTTATAAAAGACAGCTTAAATCAAAAAGCTCTTCGCCTTTTGACTAAACTGAGGCTTGAATTTTAATCTAGTCACGCTTTAACCGAATAGGTAAACGCTAAAATCACCTATTTAAGATTCTTCTAGTTTACGGCAGGTATTATCAATTTTTTTAATTCGAGTGTTGCAACTTCTTTACCTTCTTTTTCTTGCTCTACTCTAAAAGGAATAAAGTTATGCTCGACACTTAACCAAAAATGGGTTTTTCTTGAGCTATTGGTTTTTACTCGAGAAACCTTTAACGTATCAACCAGCCCCATTGGTGTCTTAATTTTTTCTCTACCTGAATATTCAAATATATAACTTTTAACTGAATTATCATCATAAACAAAATATTCTAAATGCTGTTCTTTTTTTTGTAAGTCATGGCTCAATTTCTCGATAACTAATAACGGGTCGAGTATATTAGCTTTTAAAGCAAGCGACCATTGTTCAGCGGTATCGCTCCCTAAAACAAGTTGGTTAGCATAATCAAATTCAATCGTTTGATTCTTTGTCTTCTTAAATGTTCGCTCATCTTTGCTGGTATATTTTATTGGTTTTATCTGTTGAGCATCATATGAAAACTCACTAGATTCTTCGGTATTAATGACATAAAAATATTTTGAAGCCTCCGTTTTAAATGTCAATTTATACTGATTATCAGCAGTTTTTGATAACATCCGCTCTGCTGTTCCATATTTATCACCTTTTCGATAAACGGTATAATGCGCTGTATATTCTGCCAAAGTGGCATTATTCGCTACAGTGGATTTCTCTGTACTTTGTGCATAACAACTGACCATAACTAAACAGGACAATATATAAGTTCGAATATAAGTTGAGCGTAAAAAATGAGAGTAGAGAAACATCCAAATAGTACCTTGTGGTGGTGATGCAGAAAAATCACATGGAAAACGTTCTCTTTTTAGCGTAAATCACGTCCAAGGTAAATTGATTTTTATCTTAAAGGCTATTTTCAGTTTAGCCTAAGCGAACCTTAAGTTTGTATTATTACTATGAAGACACTAACCCATAGGTGTTTTTATGAATTTAATAATTAAATATATCTCTTATTTCAACAATATAAAATTAACAACGAATCAATTATTGTTCTTTACCAGTTGCTACATAGCACTGATCTTGAATTTACCTTTTTTGATCAAATCCACAACGATTATTACGGCGCTTGATAACTATAATTTATTCTTTCTGGTGTCATTGCCAATATTTTTATTAGCGTTAACCATGATCATTCAAGGGCTTTTTTCATTTAGATGGTTAACTAAACCTTTGTTGATCGCTACGGTGATTTGTTCTGCTTTAATATTTTATGGCACCATTTCATACGGGATCGTTTTTGATTACGGTATGGTGCAAAATACTATAGAAACCGACACGGCTGAAGCGTGGTCCTACATAAATTTTCACGCTATTATATTCTTTATATTTTTTGGATTGCTCCCCTCTTTCATTATTTATTCGGTACAATTAATTTATAAGCCCTTTTTCAAAGAACTGTTAAGTCGACTAAAAATCATTAGCCTAAGTCTTATCTCGGTCTTTTTAATAGGCGTCTTTTTCTATTCAAATTACGCGGCTGTTGGCAGAAATAATAAAGACCTTATTACTTACATCATCCCTTATAAAATGGTGGTTTCGTCATTCAAATTTGTCCGAAATCATTATTTTTACCCACCATTAGAATTTAAGGTCTTAGATACAACGCCATCAATAGTGCGTGACAGTCAGAAAAAGCATGTCACCGTAATGGTATTAGGGGAAACAGCTCGCGCTCAAAGTTTTTCACTAAATGGCTATGGTAAACGGACTAACCCATATACCGAAAAACAAGGTGTTGTCTCTTTCTCAAATATGAGTTCATGTGGAACGGCAACGGCTGTTTCTGTCCCCTGCATGTTTTCAAGATTAAATAAAACGGGTTATGACAAACGTGTTGCGATGGCACAACAAAATGTTGTAGATCTTATTCACTTAGCGGGGGCTGACGTTTTATGGATAAGTAATAATAACGGCAGTTGTAAAGGCGTTTGTACGCGGGTAAAAACGAAACAAATAGATACTAACCAATCAAACCCTTTGTGTGATGGTGAGTACTGCTATGACGAAGCACTTTTAGCGCCCTTAAAAAGTAAGCTTAATGAGCTAACCCATAAAAACACCATGATTATACTGCATATGATTGGCTCTCACGGACCCACTTATTTTAAACGCTACCCTAAAGACAAACGTATTTTCACTCCTGATTGTCAACGCAGCGATATTCAAAATTGTACACAAGAGCAACTTATTAACAGTTATGACAACACTATCGCTTATACCGACTTGGTACTCTCAAAAATTATTAATGAGTTAAATCAGGTGGCTGAGAAAAATGATATTGAAACTTCTTTGCTTTATATTTCAGATCATGGCGAATCACTTGGTGAGAATGGACTTTATTTACATGGTTTGCCCTACGCCTTCGCTCCAGAGGAGCAAACCCATGTTCCCATGATCTATTGGAACGACCCAATGCAAAATGACTTTGACCTTAATTGCTTGAAAACATCAGCAAAATCACCTATAACTCATGACAATGTTTTTGACACTTTACTTAGTATTATGTCAGTTCGAACAAAAGCATATTATATTGATAATGACCCTTTTCTGGCGTGTAAATCACAAGGTGCTATAGCACGCACCACTATAACCCAAGACAAACCAATGGAGATTCAAGACTAGTGTTTGACAATATAAACAAACCCAAAGGGTTTCATAGAGTCTATTTAGCGGCTTTAAATTCACTACGCGCATTTAAATGGCTTTACGCCAATGAGTCAGCGTTTAGACAAGAGCTTTTACTGCTTATTATTGCCATACCACTGTCTTTTGTATTTGATATAAGCTTCAAAGAACAAGTGATATTAGTCCTGGCGATCCTCTTTGTTATATTTACAGAAATAATAAATACCGCCATCGAAGCTGTTGTTGATAGGGTTGGTTTAGAGATTCATCCATTGTCTGGGCTTGCAAAAGACTTAGGATCTGCAGCAGTGATGATCAGCCTTATTGTCGCCAGTAGCATTTGGCTAATAATACTTCTGTAATGCTCATAAAAGCTTAACTTCAGTTTAAGTTAAGCTTTCCTTAAGTTTTATACTTTAAGGTAAGTATCGTGTTTTATTAGAGATATTAATAACGATGTTTACCTCTACAACCGCTTTATTTCGTCCATTTTTACTGTTTGCATTATTATTAATTTTTACACTTTTTGTCGCTAGACTTGGCTTTGCGATTTGGCAAATTGAACGTTTTACCGATTTTGGCAGTATGGTTACCCTGATACTTAATGGGCTAAAAATCGACTTAAGCACGCTAGGTTATCTATTAATTTTACCTGGAATAGTTCATCCCTTGCTAATGCTGTCTAAATTTCAAAGCACATGGCTTAGCGCGTTAAGAGCAATGTTTTTCTTTATTTTTATGGCAGTGCTCTTTTTTGAGCTTGCCACACCTGCATTTATTAATGAATATGGATTTAGACCTAACAGGTTATTCATCGAATATTTAGCTTATCCTGATGAAGTCATGAAAATGTTATTCAACGGACACTTATTGACCATAGTTGTATTATGTACCTTAATGATGGTGTCTAGTCCGTTTATTTGGCGTACGGTAGGTAAACTCACTCGTACCAACAAGCCAATAATTGCTGTAACGCCCTCATCATCATCCCTATCATTTATCATGCTCTTTATTGTGCTTTTTCTCTGCGCCAGAGGTACTGTAGGTCATCGCCCTATTAACCCGTCATTCGTTTATTTTTCTACCGACCCACTGATTAATTCATTAACCTTAAATTCAATCTATAGTGTTGCTCATGCTTATAAACAGTTCGGTAATGAAAAGTATGCATCAAAACTTTATGGCACTATGGCTACAGAACAAGTTATTAAACTTGTTCGCCAGGAAACTGGCTTAAATACACAAGTTTTTAATAATAATGCGCAACCTTCTTTTAGCGCTAGGGCACCCGTTTACCAAGGAAAACCTAAAAATTTAGTGATAATTTTAGAAGAGAGTTTAGGTGCGCAATTTGTTTCATCATTAGGAGGGCTACCACTTACGCCTGAAATTGATAAATTAAATACTGAAGGCTGGGCGTTCAAAAATTTATATGCTACCGGTACACGCTCTGTAAGGGGCATTGAAGCGGTTATTACTGGGTTCACACCAACGCCAGCTCGAGCAGTAGTAAAGCTTGATAAATCTCAGCATGGCTTCTTCACCATCGCAAGTTTACTTGAGAGAAATAATTACACCACGCAATTTATTTATGGTGGTGAAAGCCATTTTGATAATATGAAAGGTTTCTTTTTAGGCAATGGCTTTAGCGATATTGTTGATTTTAACAAAATACAAACCCCTCAGTTTGTCGGTTCGTGGGGAGCCAGTGATGAAGACTTGTTTAATCAAGCTGATATCGAATTAAGCAAATTACACAAAGGTGATAAACCTTTTCTAAGTTTTATTTTTTCATCCAGCAATCATGATCCTTTTGAAATACCCTCAGGTAAAATAACGCCACTAGCATATTCAACAGCGCAATTAGCTCTGTACGATTCAAAAGAACTATTGCGCCATCAGGCGATCCAATATGCAGACTATGCTCTGGGTAAGTTTATCGACCAAGCAAAAAAACAACCCTATTGGCAAGACACTATATTTATTATTGTTGCTGACCATGATGCTAGAGCGTTAGGAAACGACCTTGTTCCTATTAAAAATTTCCATATTCCAGGCGTTATTCTTAATTCAGGCAATAAACATTTATCTGATGAAAGAATTGTAAGTCAAATCGACCTTGCTCCGACCTTGCTGTCCTTAATGGGCGTAACTAACGATTCCCCTATGATTGGCCGTGATTTAAATAATACCCAGGTCAAAGGAAGGGCAATGATGCAATATGCCGATAACTTTGCCTATATGACCAATGAGGATGTCACAATACTGCAACCACAAAAGCCACCAATAAATTTTGACTATTCTTTAAAGAAAAAGAAACTAGAACCTAAAGCAATTAACGCGAAACTTGCTGAGATCGCTTTAGCCCATGCTTTATGGGGAAGTTTAGCCTATGAAAATCAGTGGTATTCCAGTAAAACTGAGTAAAAGACTGAGTAATCGAAACTTAAGTTATTATTTTTAATAACTTATTAATGATATCACTGACATATTTTCGTCAGCATTCCATTCGTGAGCTTTATTAAGTCGGCGGGGCTCAATTCTATTTCTAATCCTCGCCGGCCTGCACTCACATAGATAGAGGCGTAATGGTTAGCTGAGGCGTCAACAATTGTTCTCAGTGCTTTTTTTTGTCCAAGTGGACTTACTCCTCCAAGAACATACCCCGTTGAACGTTCAACATCAGACTTATCAGCCATATTAGCTTTTTTAGCTCCAACAGCTTTTGCAATAAGCTTCATACTAAGCATAGCGGAAACCGGAATAATACCTACGGCTAAGCTTTTATCATCTAGCATTACCACTAAAGTTTTGAATATTCGTTGTTCGATGACACCTAATTTTTCGGCTGCTTCGAGTCCATAGGACTCCGTGGTTTCATCATGAGAATACTCATGTATTTTATGTGAAACTTTATTTTTTTTAGCTACATTGATTCCTGGTGTCATTTCAATATCCTAAGTGAGTAGCCTAAAGAAATCGCTGATAATTGTTGGCTAATATATTATTATAAAAACAATGTTCAAACTTAAAGAGCTTCTTTAAAGCGACTCTTTATGTTCATGCTGACAGTTCCAGCATATCTCAAAGGAAGCATCATTTGTTTCGGCGCAGCTTTTACATAGCCAGTCTTCGCCTTTGTTAGCCTGCTGATATGACATTAATATCGTTGTTGCACGTTCAAAATCAGCCTCATTAACAAGCCAGACTTCTGGCCAAGCATCAAAAGCTGATATTTCACCTACGGCTCCTTGAGCAAATTCATTTTTAATAAAGCAACTTATTTGTTGTGCTTCAATAAGGTTTTTAACATTGTTAACCATAAAATGGTTTTCGTGAGCATAAAGCAGTTTCATCATTTCGCCCTAGTGATAGTTATTAATAGGTAGGGTGTAGTTAGCTAAAATATTAACCAATAAATTCATTGTTATTACTTTGTTAATAAAACTGAATTTACGCAAGTACGTGTTGGCTAATATGCTGATTAAATTGGATAAGATCGAAAGAGCCTTTAATCTCAAATTTAGCCATACCGAGTTCACTAACATAGACTTCTATTTCACAATCTAAATCTAATGTGCCCGATGACTCAACTGAAAAAGCCTGTATTTTGCTATAAGGCAAAGAAGTATAGTCGACCTTTGAACCGGTAATTCCCTGAACGTTGGCGGCAATAATGCGCTTATTTGTGAATACCACTTGGTCTCTAATACTCTTAAAGGCCGCAAAAATTGACTCCCCCTCAATCATAAACTTGTGAAAGTCTTCTCTCGCATCTTCGATTTCTATTGGTTTTAATTTGAACACCGAAGAGTTTTTAAAATCTATCATAGTTAATCCTTATTTAAATAATTTTCGAATACCGTAATTAACAGCATAGCTTTGCAGTATTGACAAACGTGACATTTATCTCCAACTTCATGGTTTCCCACGATGATGTTACGCCATAGCAGTATAGTTGGGGTGTGCTTGTACCCTATTGATCCACATTTGAATCGCAGGATATTCAAGCAGATTAAAACCACCCTCTTCTGCTACGTGTGTATATCCATAAAGTGAAATATCAGCGGTAGTCAATGTGCTCCCGACAAGATAAGGTGTTATTTCCAATTGCTTCTCCATAATTCTTAGAGCTTTGTGACCCCCTTCTTGTTTGGATTGATATTCCGCTTTACGGTTATCAGGTAAACCAAGATATTTAGCAATAAACCTAGCAACAGCAATAAATGGCTCATGGCTATATTGTTCAAAAAATTGCCACTGCTGTACCTTTGCATTTTCATATCTATCTTTAGGTAACAGTGATGAACCTGAGGCAAGGTAATTCAAAATAGCGTTAGATTCTGATAAAAAACGTCCGTCATCGAGCTCAAGTAACGGAATTTTTCCTGTTGGGTTCTTTTTCAAAAACGGCGCTGTGCCACTATCACCTGCAAGTATATTAATATTAATCCACTCATGCTCTATCTTTAAAATTGAGGTGACAAGCTTAATTTTATAACAATTACCTGACTGAATATCCGCATATATTTTCACTAAATTATCCTTAAACATGCCACGGTGCAATAATTGCTCGAACAATTATTATCGACAATATAAATAATAGCTTGTGTAATCAAACAGCGTAATACTTTACTGACTAGCTATGCCGATTACTCGTCCAACAACCAACCTTGCTCTACCGCATTATCAATTTGCTGACAAACATATAACCATAACTGAGGAGCGAGTCCTTCAAGAAAACTATTACGTTTTAGTACCTGTGATTTGTTAACCTTATGCTTAACCCAACTGCCCCCCTCATTCTTTATATTTTGTAAAAAGGGTAAAACGCTGTCTATGGCTTTAGCAAATCGAGCATCAACAGTTTTAGCTTCTTCGAACTCTAACCATAAGGCATTAAAAGCTTGAAACTGTTTATCCGGCAATAAACCAAAGATACGGGTTGCTGCAGCAATTTCTTTTTCTTGTTGCTCTGCTAGTGCTTGTTTATCGGAAAAAGCAAACATATCTCCTGCATCTATCTCGACAATATCGTGAATAAGTAACATACTCATCACTCGTGCTATATTGACTTTCTCTACTGCATACTCTTGAAGTATTTCAGCCGTTAATGAAATATGCCAACTGTGCTCTGCACTGTTCTCAAATCTATTTTTATCAGACTTGACCAGCGCTTGTCGATAAATTCCTTTGAGCCTATCTAATTCAATAATAAAATCTAATTGTTTATTGAGTTCTTCCATTGTTTTTCCAAAATGATAAGGTAAATGAAGCATAATTTGACGACAGTTCGCCGCCTATAGCATAAAAGATCGTGCTTAGTGGTGGTCAACAAATCATCAAATAATGGCGAGGCGGGAATGAGCAACTAAGTGGCGTTTAAAACCAAACCTTTCGATTGATTAATGATCACAAGTGAGAAGACAATTTCTGTTGCTCCACCAATAAATGCGCCAATGATAAAATTAGCACCTAACAATATACATAACATACCAGAAAATATCAGCACGCTTCCTAAAAGCCAATATATTTTTAAGCCATACAGCGTATTAAACACTAGATAACGTACACCAATGATCATCAGCATTATCGGATAAAACCATTCAACTTGCAGCTTTGCTACATAGAAAGCCAAAAATAAACCAACAAATAAGATAATTGTACTTTCTAATGCCAGTTTGCCAAGTGGATTTTTAGGATAGTGATTGCCAGGACGTTTAAAGTATTTTGACAATAGCATCGACAACGGATGGATAAACATACCGCCAAAGAATAATGCTAGCATACTCAATTGATTCGAATGCACTAAGGCAACTGAACCAGCAGCACACCAAATTAAACCAGAAACTAATACACCAATTCCACCATCAAAATATGAAAAGCGCATATTTTCCTGTGCTGCTTCAAACTTCATCTAAACTCCTTAACTTTGCAATGCATGTCCTATTAACGGCAATTCACTAACAATAATATCCTTAACAAAAATATTGAGTAAAACCCTATAGCTAATACTTAGTGTTTGAACATTTTTTGTAAGCTAAAATGGATAGTTAAAGCACAAAAATTTGATTAATCAACAAAATATAACATTGGCCACTTTGAAAATACAACCGCTACATTTTTAACTTAGGTAAAAAAACACCTTAAATTAAGTAAAAAAATACCAAATATTAATTTGGTATTTATCTAAAGTTGACCAAGAGAATCAGTTTAACTTTTACTTCGGTAATGAATCATCAGTGAACCCGAAACATTACCAATAGAGAGCTCTTTAACCAGTTCATAATCAACTTCTTTAAAAAATTGTTGATATTTCTTTGTTGTCGCATAAACAGCAACCCCTTCACTTGCAGAGTGCTCTTCTAATATTGTATTGACGGCTGCCATAAGGTAATGACCAAAGCCATGATGTTGATGTAAAGGATGAATCGCAATAAAGGCAAGCATATGAAATTTCTTCATTGGTACAGCAGCAAGTACTGTTTTTTCTTTTTCAATCATCTGTTTGGTACTAAAGTAGCCAGCACCTAGCATCATCTTTAAACGCCAGTGCCAAAATCGCTCTGAACTAACACTTTCATCTGGGCTATTTAAACAAGCAACACCTACCATTGCCTCCCCCAAGTATAAGCCAACCATAGGTTGTTTAGTATGCCAAAAAGCACTTAACTCTTCTCGAATGGCTGCACGCAACTTTTGTTCGTACTCGTTGTTTTCATTGGAAAATATTTCTAGAAAAACAGGATCATCATGATAAGCTTGATACAATAAAGAGGCAGCGAGTTTTAAATCTTCACCTGACAAATAAGCAGCTTTTATATCAAGATTTTTTTTATCACGTATTACTTCTGACATACCTTGTCATCCTTGCGTTTATTATTTTTATTTCATCACCATAGCAGTAAAAAACGAATAAGGTCAAACAAAACTCCAACGCTTTCAAGCTATTTTCTTAAGACAAATATGTAATAATAAACCGTCGATAGCAGGTGCCGTTATAGTAAAAACATTAGGGTTTAGTTGTAAAGGTAGCACTAGCGGTTACCTTTACACTATAAACAATAACGATTAACCTGAAATGTTGCGTCTATAATCTGCACCATTACCCGTTTCTAATAAAACACCATCTACAAAATGTAAATATGTGCACTCGTCCTTAGTGGTTAAATCATCTTTATGGACACGATGAGTACGATAAAAGAGCACCTGTATTTCTTTACCGTCTATTTGGTATTTTTCATTGAAGTCGCCAAGCCCTAGCTTTTGCTTAACATCACTATAGCTGGCATTTAATTGAATTTTGTCAATTTTCTTACGGTTTTCATATTCACGATCGCCAAACGAAGTTGACATTGAATGCCCTTCATCACCGCCACCAACAGCAATAACACATCCCGTTAATGATAAAGTTAAAGGTGCCGCAATAAGTAATGCTATAATTGATTTTTTCATAAGTTTCCCTGATTAATATTTTATGTGTAAATATTTTATATAATTTAAACAACGTTATTGGTCTACAACTTACTTAATAGCAAGGGATAAACCAACTCGGCAACACATTGATATATATATAAATAAAATAAAAACCAGGTAAACACGGCGAACATGTTTTGTGATATTCGCTAAAACATAGCCTCTTTGACAAGTAATTATAAATTTATGACCATAACTGACGAAATAACAATCATCGCTAATCAATTAGCTAATCAAGGTAAAAAGCCAACGGTAGCCTTGCTTAAAACCAAACTAAAAACACCAGTGCCACTGCCAACCCTTATATCAATATTAAGAAATTGGACCCATGACCCTAAACTGATCACATTAACCGGTGAAACTAAGAAGCTTGTTGAAAAAAATCAAACGCTAGCCTTGAACTCTCCAGAAATAGAGATGATGATAACTAAAGCAATAGCAACGGCATTAGAGCCAATAGAAACTGAATTAGCAGAGCTAAAAGCCCTGATCATTAGCCTAAAAAAAATATAAGTTAAGGAATTCTAGGGCTGAGCATATTAATAAAGCTAACCAGTGAGTCGGCCACTTTCTTATGCGCTTTAGCACCTACTTTTTCGACCCAGATCTCCCCGTTGTCATTGTTGACACTTAAAATCATATTATCGTCGTCGGTCAAGGCAAAAAATAAAGTTAATGGTTGCTTTAATTTCTGCTTCATTAATATATGCCCTATCACATTTTCTTGTAAACGTTGGAAGTCATCTTTGCTCCAAGCAAAAAGTAGTGATAAAGCGCCTTCCTCACAGCTTGCATCTAAGGTGTCGCTGTACAAACTGGTGAAATAGGTTTTAAAATCCGCGTGTATTGTTATTTCTAACGCTTTTTCAACATTATCAAAGTTAATCGGGTCGCTTATTTCACAAGGCTGCCAATATTGATGATTTTCATCATAATCATCTGATAAACATGGAGAAGGCCATTGTTCGTCTTTTTCGATAAGCGGTAAATGCTGGTAACGTTCTTGGTATTGTGATAAATATTTTTGTGAAAATAATGATAAAGATTGCATTAACTCGCATGGTGATGATTTCATCTGTTAAAAAGATCCTTTAAAATGTAACGACAAATAGCCAATAGACTAAACTAGCCATTGTATGACAAATTATAAAAACGCAAAAGTATTAAGCCAATTAACACTTGGAAAAGCCACTAATTATTGCAGTGAATATAACCCAGAACTCTTGCAAGCGGTACCTCGAACTTTAAATAGAGACAGTTTAGCTATTCACGCCGAAAGCTTACCCTTTATTGGCGAAGATGTCTGGTATGCCTATGAACTTTCGTGGCTCAATAGCACAGGTAAACCCATTGTTGCTGTTGCAGAATTTCGTTTTCCTTGCACTAGCACTAACATAGTTGAGTCTAAGTCATTTAAATTGTATTTAAATAGCTTTAATCAGAGTCGGTTTTCATCTTGGCAAGAGGTTGAAGATTGCTTAATTAAAGATCTATCCAATACCGCTGAAGGCAAAGCGGGCGTAAAGCTATTTCCTGTTGATAATTGCCCTGCACTGGAAATAAATCATCAGATTTTTTCTGAAAACACCCTATGTATAGATGATGTTGAACTTGATATTGATAACTATCAACTTGATCCAACGCTGCTCAACAATGCAAATATTGCAGGGGAAATGGTCAAGGATGAATCTTTAGTCAGCCATTTATTAAAATCTAACTGTTTAATTACTAATCAACCCGATTGGGCAAGTATTTATATTCAATACAGTGGTCAAAAGATTTCACCGAGCGCTTTGCTAGCTTACTTAATATCATTTAGACAACATAATGAGTTTCACGAACAATGTGTTGAAAGAATATATTGTGATTTAATGAAATATTGTCAAGTGACTGAGTTGACTGTTTTTGCGCGCTACACCAGACGGGGCGGTTTAGACATAAATCCATTTCGATCGACGTCTACCTTACACGCACCAACCGGAAGAACGCTAAGACAATAAACACTATTTGAGTTAAATCAATTATAAATCATTATCAATGCTGACTTTTTAGCATCTTAGGTTTACTATTAAGTCATATAATTTAAAAGTGTGTTCATTTTTATATTAACTATATTTAGCTATACTCAATGCAAATTTATCAAGTCCATTAGCCGATAAAGTACTTTACGGAAGACCGTTTTTTATGAGCAACAACCCAGCAGCCAACAAAGAAATAACATTACTGAAGAAAAAACTCGAACTCGCCATTACTTCACGTGCCGACGTAGAAAAAGACCTGAACTCACAGTCTTCATTGTTAATAACCTTTATTGAAAAGCTTTCTCTTGTATGCAAGGGCATGGATATTACGTTAGATAATAAGTTGGCTAAGTTACGACTTTTACTCAAACAGTCGGCGCCACTTGCTGACATTCAAGCACACATAGCCGCAACTTCACTTTTACTACAAAAGCAATCTCAAATAAACATTTCAAATCTTAACCAATTACACGAAAGATTCCATATCGCTGGTTTAGCTTTGCAAAAAATCAATGGCTTACCTGCTGACTTACGACGTAAATTACGTAGTTTAATCACGGAGTCAAAAGATCCCAAAGATGCTGTTATACAATATGTTCCCTTGTTAAGTCAGTTATTAACCTTTTACGATGACGCCTTAGCAGCAAAGTTTATTGACGCTGCTCCTGTGGGGGGATTATTAGGACAACAGAACTCAACAACAAAAACGGTTGAAGTTAATAACGATGCCGAGCTGAAATACATCGCTCGTTTTGAAACAATTATTGCCGACTTAGTTGTCTCAGATAAACATGCAAAAGATATCGCTGTGATTAAGTCTCAGCTCAATGAAGGTATATCAAACAACAGCTTACTAGACAGTTTTTTGGCCGTATTTGATGTGATCATTGAAGATTTAAACGATGAAAGAAATACTGCAAAAGTATTTCTTTCAACATTAAGCGAAACCTTAACAACGGTGCAGTTCGCAGTAAAAACAACACTAAACAGTTGCAAAGAATCTCAATCACAACATGGTTTATTAAATGAACAGTTGCAAAAACAGATTGTAGATATGGCTAATGGATTAGATAAAGCCACGTCTCTAGCCGATATTAAAGTTGATATTAATGCTAAGTTAAAACTTATTGCTGGTACGCTTTTAAAGAAAACAACCTTTGAACGTGAACAACAAGATGCTTTACACGGCCAATTATCGTCAATGACTGAAAAGGTCGAATTATTAGAAAAACAAAGCAGAAACTTTGAAAAACGCATTCAAGAACAACAAGCCAGAAGCTTACAAGACGCCTTAACTAAGCTCAACAATCGCGCCGCATTTGATGAATACTTCGCTAGAGAAATGGTGCGTTTTCATAATAAAAATTTCGACTTGGCTATTGTGGTAATGGACCTTGATAACTTTAAGCGTATTAATGATACCTACGGCCACACTGCTGGCGATAAAACCTTGCAAGTTATTTCAAGTACCTTAAAAAAACACATAGGTAGTGACGCATTTATTGCACGTTATGGCGGAGAAGAGTTTGTACTCGTATTCTCTGGTACCAATCAAGAAAACTTAATCGATAAACTTAACCGACTGCGCTTACAAGTCGCAAAATTACCCTTTAAATTTAAAAGTAATAAAGTGACCATCACCATTTCTATTGGCGTTACACATATCCAACAAGATGATAATGTCCATATGGCTTTTGAACGAGCAGATGGTGCACTTTATCAAGCCAAAGAGAAAGGCAAAAACAACGTTGTTTACCTATAAATATCGTCTGAAAATTCCGTTTTTTCCTGCAATTATCCATAAAAAGCTAATAACCTTGGTACGTTTCAAGTTATTAGCTTTACATTTTTCTGAAGGAGCTCAATGATGAATACGCAAATAAATCCTGTTGGCAATATGAACCTGCTCTCACAATCAGAAATAGAGCAACTTCAAAAATCAGCGAACAGTAAAACTTATCAAGTCTATCGAAATTGTTCACTCGCGGTATTAAATGCCGGCAGCCATACCGATGATGCCGAACAAATATATCAAAAATTTCAAGATTTTGAGATACAAGTTTTGCGCCGCGAACGTGGGGTAAAACTAGCTTTAACAAACCCACCCGGTGATGCCTTCGTTGATGGTAAAATAATAAAAGGCATACAAGAGCTTTTATCAGCGGTGTTACGCGATATTCTTTTTACCCATAATCGATACCAAGCCGATGCTAAACATACTCAGCAGATAACAGATCTTACATTTGATATTTTACGAAATGCGAATGTTATTATCCCTGAAAGCGATCCTAATCTGGTTACTTGCTGGGGTGGTCATTCTATAAACGATAATGAGTACAAGTACACTAAGGAAGTGGGTTATCAATTGGGCCTGCGAGGCTTTAATATCTGTACAGGCTGTGGCCCAGGTGCAATGAAAGGTCCAATGAAAGGAGCAACTATAGCTCATGCAAAACAGCGTAATAAAGACGGTCGTTATATTGGTTTAACAGAGCCAAGTATTATTGCGGCTGAGCCACCTAATCCTATCGTTAATGAATTAGTTATCATGCCTGATATCGAAAAACGCTTAGAGGCTTTTGTTCGAATGTCACATGGTATTGTTATTTTCCCTGGGGGCGCAGGAACAGCCGAAGAATTGCTTTATATTTTAGGTATTATGCTCAATAGCAAAAATGAAGCTCAAAAATTACCTATTATTTTGACAGGACCTAAAGAGAGCGCAGAATACTTTATTCAAATTGATCGCTTCATTGGCGCAACTTTAGGTGAAAAAGCACAAAACCTTTATGAAATTATTGTTGATGACCCAATTGCAGTAGCTAAAGCCATGCGTCATAAATTAAATGAAGTCATAACTTATCGCAAAAAAACGGGTGATGCCTTCCATTTTAACTGGTCTTTAGTGATTGAGCCCGACTTTCAACAGCCTTTTGAACCTACGCACGAGAACATTGCTAACCTGCTAATTAGCTATGATTTAGACAAAGCGACATTAGCAGCAAACTTACGCCGTATTTTTTCTGCTATAGTAGCCGGTAACGTAAAATCGCAAGGTATTAGAGCGATCAGAGAGAATGGTCCCTTTGAAATATCTGGCGATAAAAAAATAATGAAACTAATGGATAATTTACTGGCGTCATTTGTTGAGCAACAACGAATGAAACTACCTGGCAGTAAATATATACCATGCTATAAAGTAATTTAAGGGTAAATGAATGTCCGCACATCTTGTATTAATTGATGCGTTGAATTTAATTAGGAGAATATACGCAGTACAAGAGCGTCCTTTTCTTTTTAATAACGAGCTTGCAGAAAACACCAAACAACAAGTCCTGTTTAATACCCAGATCGCTTGCGGACAAGCGTTAACAAAAATACTTGATCATCTACAACCTAGCCATGTTTTAGCGGTATTTGATAGTGATAAGCCTTGTTGGCGTTACGAGCTATTCCCTGATTATAAGAAAGGTAGAAAAAAAATGGCAGCACATTTGGCTGCCAGCCTTCCTGATATTCAAGATGAGTTAATGAAGCAACAAGTCGATTCATTAGTACCGGAAGAAGATGAAGCTGACGATATCATTGCGACATTGGCGGTAAAAATGGCATTAAAAGATCAAAATGTTACGATCGTTTCGACAGATAAAGGCTTCCTCTCATTACTGGGTCCACATATCGGCGTTTATGATCACTTTAATCGTCGCCATCTTGATACTAACTTTGTACTAAGTAAATTCAATGTTAAGCCACAACAGCTTATGGATTTATGGACATTAACCGGTGACAATACCAATAAGATTCCAGGGGTTGCGGGGATTGGACAAGTCACTGCTGCACAGTTATTAAATCAGTACGGATCATTAAAAAGTATACTTGAAGCAACTGACATTAAAGCAACATTAGCCAATAAGCTTGCTGAACATAAGGAACAAATTGCACTCAGCCAAGAACTTATTACACTAAAAAAAGACATAGCACTGGGCTTTAATTTAAAAGATATTCGCCTTTCTTCTTAGGGGGCGTGAACAAAATATTAGTATTAAACCTTGTATAAATTAACTAAAATAATTAGCGGTTGTTAAGCTTCATCTTTCAATATTGATCAACAATTTAACGGAAATTTTAATAAATGAATAAGAAAGTCATCTCTCGTATCTTAATCGCATTAGCCATTTACGGTGTTTTTGTTGCCCTAGTGGTAAACTTTTATGATGACAGTCCATCTGATATGGAATGGGGTGATCGCGAATCATATAACAAGCAATACATAGGTAAATTAACCTTAGAAAAGTTTAATTTCGACCAAGCGATCGAAGAATTAGGCAGCCCAGATATAACAGAGGCGAAAAAAGTTAATGAAAACAGTTTTCAAGTGACATTTTATCGTACTCAACACGTTAAATCTGATGGATTTACTACCCAAGACGAATGTACCGCACTTTTATTTAAAAATGGCTCACTTATCGCTATTGGCAACACAGCTTACGAACAGTTTCAACAACTATAAACTAACGCTGAAAGCAGCTTTAATAAAACAAAAGTCTAATAACGTTTTATTAAACGATCCTTTATACTAACAACTATAAAACACAATCAGGTAAAACCAAACGATGTAGGGTGCCTGAAAGGTTTTATCCTAGATTACACAAGTACCGCGTGCTATAACAGCACCCGTTTCCTAATTTGACAAACTCTTTTGAAAGGCAGAAAAATGGCTACACAAACCATAACAGTGATCCCCGGCGATGGCATTGGTCCCGATATTATCGATGCTACAATTAAAATACTAGACAAAGCCGGATGTGATTTTGCATATGAATATGCAGACGCCGGTCTTACTGCTCTTGAAAATCATGGCGACTTGATCCCTGAAAGTACCTTAGCGCTTATTCAAAAGAATAAAATAGCCCTTAAAGGTCCACTTACCACACCGGTTGGCGAAGGCTTTACTTCTATCAATGTTACTTTGCGTAAGCATTTCCAACTCTACGCAAATGTTCGCCCTGTAATATCGTTTAAAGGCACTAAAGCCCGCTACGAAGACATAAACATCATAACGGTACGTGAAAATACCGAAGGTATGTATTCAGGCTTAGGACAAATATTGTCTGATGATGGCGAAGTTGCTGAAGCAAAAAGTTTAATTACCCGTGAAGGTGCTGAACGCATTCTTACTTTTGCCTATGAAACGGCTATCAAAGAAGGTAGAAAAAAAGTAACAGCTGTTCATAAAGCGAATATTTTAAAATCAACTTCTGGCTTGTTTTTAAAAGTTGCGCGTGAAGTTGCTGCCCGTTATCCACAAATAGAATCGACAGAAATGATCGTTGATAATTGTTGTATGCAATTAGTAATGAACCCAGAACAATTCGATGTCATTGTAACAACCAACTTATTTGGTGATATTTTATCTGACTTGTGTGCAGGTTTAGTTGGTGGTTTAGGTATGGCTCCTGGCGCTAACATTGGTGGCGACTGCGCTATTTTTGAAGCTGTGCATGGTAGTGCACCAGATATTGCAGGCAAAAATTTAGCTAACCCTACTTCAGTGATATTAGCCGCTATTCAAATGCTTGAATATTTAAACATGGGTGATAAAGCCAGTAAGATCCGTAATGCAATTACAGATGTTATTGCTACGGGTGATAGAACGACTCGTGATTTAGGCGGCACTCACGGCACCACTGATTTTACCCAAGCGGTATTAGAGCGTTTATAAACCTAACGGGTTAGAAGTTGTTAGTAATACCAGCTTGTAACAGACATTAAAAAACCGACATTACGTCGGTTTTTTAATGCAAGAAGAGCCGTGCTATTCTTCTTTCATTGGCGGTGGAGATAATAATCTTGCATGAACAGTTATTTCTTCACGATCATAATAAAGGTGCTTAGCGTAGAGTTCATACTTTACTTTATGCTCACTAAAAGCATCTTTAAGTATTTGTAAGTCATTAGTGACTTCCTGATAACGGCCTTTCATTGGCAACTTTAAATTAAATATAGCTTCTTTACAGTAACCTTTTAATAACCACTCAGCCATTAGCTTAGCAACGCGTTGAGGTTTTTCGATCATGTCACATACTAACCAATGAACATTTTGTTTCATTGGTACATATTTGAAACCGTCCATCATGCGATGTTTAACTTGCCCTGTATCCATTAATGACTCAGCCATAGCGCCATTATCAATAGCTGTCACCATCATACCACGACGTACTAATTGATATGTCCAACCACCAGGAGCAGCGCCTAAATCAACGGCTTTAAGACCTGATGTTAAACGTTCGTCCCATTCATCGCGAGGTACAAAGTGAAGAAAAGCTTCATCTAATTTTAATGTTGAACGGCTCGGTGAAGCGCTTGGAAACTTCAACCTTGGAATACCCATAGTATAAACAGAGCTATTATCGGCTAACGAAAAACCAAAAATAGCTTCTTTACCACTTAGAAAAAGACCATGTAAGATAGCGCCATCGTTATCACCTTTTTCCATAAGAATTTTATTCTTACGTAATGCCTGGCGTAGCGGTACAGACAGCTTACGACAGAATTTCGAAAGTTCTTTACCTTCGTTTGTGTCAAGCATTTCCATCCGTAAATCAGCATATTGCCATTCGGTACCTAAAACTTCGGTAATAGCTTCAACACGATTGTAATCAGGTAAGTCAATTTTATCTGTTACGGTAACAAACCAATCGCGAGCGAATATCAGGCGGCGCAATGGGATTTTTTCCATTAAAACTTCACCGTCTTGAGGATTGTTTAAATGAAAATAGACTAAACCTTCGTTTTTAGTTAGCTGTAAATAGCCAAACACTTCATTCCACGCGGCTTTTTCTTGAATTTCTGCACCACACTCTTTTTCAAAGCCTGGGCGACAATATAATATAATAGAGGTCATAACTAATTTACCTACAAACGATCTTGGTCTGTGTTTAAAGTACACAGAGTACTATTAATTCCCGCCCAGCTGATACACAACCAACCCAGCGCAAATGATATACCACCAAAGGGAACTATTTTTCCAATAACAGTAAAATCAAAAAATGTTTTTATATACAAAACACCACTAAAAAATAAAATCCCGGCTATAAAAAAGCTTGCTGATAAATATAAAAGATTAATAACTTTAGCCGCATGACGCTTACTCATTAGAACTTGCAACCAAATGGCCACAGTAAGTAGTGCTATAGTATGAAAAAATTGATATTGCAATGCATTGGCAAGGCGTGATTGTACTTCATTTGGTAAATTTGCCCCAGCATGAGCAAACCAAGCGCCGAATAATACAGAAAAACAGCCACTGATACCAATAAATATCATAATGGCGGTCAAGTAATTTCTATAAACACAACTATATTTCATCTGGGTTATGCTCATCAATAAATTTAACCATTTCATTAACCGCCGATTGTATGTGTTGAGCATGGGTAAAACCTGACTTTACTCGTGGTTTCAAATTATGATCCCCATCGGTAAAAAATATACAGTGACAACGCTCTGAAAATTCATATTGTGCAATTTCTTCTTGGCTACCTAACGCATCTCGAGTGCCCTGTAAAATTAATATAGGCATTTGTGTTTCTTGCAAAGGTGCCAACCTTAATTTTTCAGGTTTTTTCTGTGGATGAAACGGGTAACCTAAACACATTACCCCTAAAAACTTAGTTGTTTTATCTCCAGCCAATGTCGCAGCGACACGTCCACCCATTGATTTCCCCGCGATAAAAAGGGGTAAATCACTATCTAACCCGTCAATAACGGTGGAAAAACATTCCAGTAATTTTGGCATTCTATCGGGTGGTCTACGATTACCTTGCGCCAAGCGAACATCCATATACGAAAAGTTAAATCTCAATATATTGATATTTTTTTTGTTTAAAGCAAGACTGACTTGTTCCATAAATTCATGACTTTTATCGGCACCCGCACCATGAGCAAAAACAACCAAAGCTTTAGGCTTTGCTACGGTACTAATAATAGTTGAAATATCAGGAGTGAGATTAATCATCTTATTGGTCATTTAATTCTTCTTGGTCTTGGGCAACAGTATCAAGCACCCATTCACGAAATGCTGCAATTTTACCTAAATCAACTTGTCGGTCTCGACACACGACGTAGTAGGCATTTTTACTTTCTAAAACATCTTCAAAGGGACATATAAGCCTACCTGCATCAATATCAGGTTTCGCCAGGAAACTATGAGCTAAGGCGACACCTTGCCCATGCATTGCCGCCTGAACAACCATAGCGGAATGACTGAATATGGGTCCATGATTGACATTGGTTGCTTTAACGTTTACTTGTTTGAACCATCGTTTCCAGTCACGGCGAGAAGTATCATGCAATAAAGTATGGTTGATCAGATCTTCGACTTTATCGAGTGGCTTTTTACCTTGCAACAATAAAGGTGAACAAACAGGAATAAGATATTCTTTTTGTAATTGTTCTGCATCAATATCAGCCCAATGGCCGCGGCCAAAATATATCGCTACATCAACATCACCCGTCAATGAATTCTCAGGTTGATCTACCGCTTTAATTCGAACATCGATGTCAGGATGTAAAGCATAAAAAGCATTTAATCTTGGCACCAACCACTGAATAGCAAAACTTGGTTGTGTGCTAACGGTTATCGCGCCTTTTTCACCACGGGCAAACAATCGCTCAGTTGCTTCGTTAATGGCATTAAAGACATCTTTAATATCAAGATAGTAGGCTTGACCTTCTTCAGAAAGCAACAAAGCACGATTTTTACGCATAAATAACTTTATGCCTAAAAAATCTTCAAGCGATTTTATTTGATGACTGATAGCCGCCTGAGTGACGAATAATTCTTCAGCAGCGCGAGTAAAACTCAACTGTCTTGCTGATGCCTCAAATGCTCTCAAAGCGTTTAGTGGCGGGAGCCTGTTAGACAAAATTCACCTTTAATTATAACTTTTACGTGGAATAGCATTCAAAATAAATGCATAAATAAGCAACAATGATAAATAACTATTATTCATTAGTTTTTCTAATGATAAACATTATAAATTGTCATTTCAAAAGTTACCAGAGTTAACGTAGAATTCGTTTCATAGATGAAGGACTTCATCTTTATCCCAAACATATTGGGCTAGCTATTGAATGTGATTCCCAACCCATGTTCAAGAATTAAGTAAGAAAAGGTCCCAGAACATCTATATGGATATAACGTTTAATTTAAGGGTGACCCTATGAAATTTTTTAATAAAGTAGCAATATTAACAGTAGCAGCAACCATGATGGTAGCACAAGTTCAAGCCATACAATTGGTAGAAGTAGAAACAGTCGCTGAATTTTCAATAACATTAGCGGCTGAAAAGAGTCTCGCTGATTCAATGAAATTAAGTACCTTTAGTACCATGTTAGCAACAGCTGATATTAACGTGCCAGTGACACAAATAAGCGATAAAGAAGTAAAGTCTACGCGTGACTTTGAAAAGTCACTATTGATTGCTGAGTAAGCGCTTATCTTAATTATAGGTATACTTTAAAAGCTTTACGGGAGTTTCTCTAGAACTTATCTAAAGTGGATAATTAAATATTAACCTATAATAGCCCAGCGTAAAGAAACAAAAAAGGATGCCATTAGCATCCTTTTTTAGATCTTATTCACTCAAAACGCATGCGTTAACTTGGAAATATACGATTATTTTGCCAAAGTTTACTAAAGATAGAATCAACAGACATTGATGCCGCTTTTGAAAACTTTTCCGCTAAGGTTTTTTTCATTACGTATCTTAAAGCAATAATTTTGTGTGACTTACTACGAGACTGAAGGAAATCATCACTGGTTTGAATTTCATCAACTAAACCAAGCTCTTTCGCGGTACTGCCAAACCAATGTTCGCCGGTTGCTACTTTATCAATATCTAAACTTGGACGACGTTCGCGAACAAAGTCTTTAAAGAGTAAGTGAGTTTCTTCCAATTCTTCAGAAAACTTTTCACGACCTTTATCGGTATTTTCACCAAACATAGTCACTGTACGTTTGAACTCGCCGGCAGTAAATTGTTCGTAGTCAATATCGTTTTTCTTGAGCAATTTATGAAAGTTAGGAACTTGCGCAATAACACCGATTGAGCCAACAATTGCAAACGGTGCAGAGATAATATGATTGGCAACACATGCCATCATATAGCCACCACTTGCCGCAACCTTATCAACTGATGCAGTTAACGGGATATTATGCTGACGAAGTCTGTCAAGTTGTGAAGCTGCTAGGCCATAACCGTGCACCATACCACCGCCGCTTTCTAAACGTAAAAACACTTCATCTTCAGGGGTTGCAACCGTTAGTATTGCTGATATTTCTTCACGTAGTGCACTCACTTCTCTTGCGTCAATGCTACCATTAAAATCAACAACAAAAATCCTAGCTTCAGCTTTAACTATAGTACCTTCATTATCGGCTGATAATTTTGCTGCTTTCTTATCGGCTTTAGCTTTTTCTTTCGCTGCTTTCTTATCTTTCTTATCTTTTTCTTTTAATTCTTCTTTTGATAAGAGGTAATGAATAATATCTTCTTCAACATCGATAAATTCTTCAGATAAGTCATTAAGCTCTAACTCACCTTTTTTACCGGCGGGTTTCATCGCTGAAGAAGCAATAACCGTGACAATTGCGACAATCGCAATAACTAAGGTGATCGCTTTAGCTAAAAACAACCCGTACTCATACAAAAATTCCAATACATTCTCCTGTTATTAACTTCATATGTCTAAATCGTTTATTGACTTGAGGCTAATATTTAAATTTATCTATTAGCTATATGGGGCATATTGCAAATAAATAAAGTTAATAAGTTAAAAAGGCAATAAAAAGGCAATAAAAAACCCTCCTAAGAGGGTTTTTTTAGTTATTGCTAAAGTTATTTAACAACACCTGTATCTGTTACTTGAATTAATTGTCCCATAGTCGCAAAGAATACGGCTACTTGAGATTGCATCTCTTGTGTTGCTCTAGCACTTAACGCAGCATCAGGTGAAGCAGCATTAGCACGAGGGTCAAGTATTGAACTATGATGACCATGAACAAATCTTACCACACCAGAGCCAGCAGTAGTTTCACTAACAGCTTCCAAGCCTAATAAAGCAATAGCAGGTTCTGTGCCACCCATAGGTGTAAACGGTGCTCTGTTAGTCACTGTTTGGTCTGAAAGGTTGTCTGCGCCGTCACCAACAACTTCAATGAAGTGTGTAGGTGTTTGTGTCGCAGCTAATGCTTGTACATAAGCAATAGGGTCACCAGAATCAGTAACGGTTTGCGCGGCAAATGTGAACTGCGCGAAACCAGCATTTAGTGTTGCTTTTTGCTCAATAGATAAACCATCATAGAAAGCAAAATAGAAAGCACTTAGTTCGGCTTGAGTATAATCAGCAGGTAATGTTGCTGCAACTGCTGCGGCAAAGTCAGGCGATAACTGCATGGTTAAATTAGATTTAGCCAAGCCTTCAAATGCTGGAGAGTCTAAACCAAAGTTAGCTAACATTAAACCTGGCATAGCTAAAGAGGTACTAGCAATTTTGAATAATCCATCAATTTGTGGATTTAGTTCGGTATTTGCTAAACCAACAGCATTCATACCATATATACCACCTAATGAATGTCCTAGAAGGTGTACTTTACTGCTATCAATTTTAATTGGGTTACCATCGCTGTCAGCACCACCTAAAAAGTTCATACCTAAACGCAAACCTAATAAATCAGCAGTACTTTGACGAGTATTATCACGCATACTCAGCATGCTACCCAAATTAACATAGTGTAATGTAGACACAGTACTGGTGTTAATTTCATCAGTACCGTCACCGTCTAAATCAAAACCACGGCTACCATGCAATGGCTGATCAATTGCAACAGTTGCTATTCCAAATAAAGATAATATGCCAGTGATTGGCAACATTTGCTCTTTAGTTGAGGTAATGCCATGCACTAATATTGCTACTGGCCAACCGTTAGCAGGTTCTACTAATGGCTCTAAATCCATACTTGCACGCACTGGGTTAGCCCAAGCTAAATCAGGAGTAGTCATTTGCACATCAATCGGCATCATGACGCTTGTTGCTGGGATAGGGTTAAACTTAGTTAAATTACGCTCAGTATCAAGAGTGGCTAATCCTGGATTTTCGCTTGAGCTTAAATCACGTAAACCAAAATTCATACAAAAACCATCATTTGCATCTAACGCATCAGCAGGGATCGCCGCTGGGTTTGCTGCTGCTAAGCCAGCAAGTGTAGCGCCAGAATCACAACGTGCACGCCACCAGTCATTAACAGGAGCTAATGGGTTTTCAGCAGAAGGTACACCTGAGTAATAAGGAAGTGTAATTGAACCACGAATATAGTTTGCTGCTGAATATAATGGGATCAAACTTTCTGGAATTAAACCCGTTAATACGTTTGCAACTGAAATACCGGTATCGGCTACGCCAATTGCTGGGATTCCTTGTTGAGCATTAGCAACCATTTGAGGTACGCCAGCAGCCATCAAAGACTTAACCGTGCTTAATACACGCGTCGTTGATTGTGTTGTCATTGCAGCGGTATAAACAATAGTATCACTGCTAACCCCTGCTGCGACTACAGCAGCCTCATAACTATTAATTGCAGCTTGCAAACCTAATTGCGATGCATTGCCTAGTGGCAAAGTATTAATATCTTGACGTGCTAATTCATAGGTAGTTGAACCCGCAATAGCTTTACCATTGTTATCACGAAGATTGTTCGTCATTACCATAACATAGGTCGTTTCTGCTTTAAGCGGTTGAATCGGAATAAATAAAACATTATCGCCAGATTTTTGCGTAACAAAATCTTGCATGAACACAAGTTCACCAACAACTTTACAGGCAAGGCCACGAGTTACAGCAGTACAATCACTGTCATTCGCATCACCACCCATAATTGTTTCGAAGACTCTTACCGACGCAGGTTCAGAAGCACTAGCGGCATCTAAAGATGTACCCGCTGGGAATTCAATTCCAAGAGGAAAAGGCTGAGAAATAGACCAACCGTCCAGTGCACTAATGGCTACAAAAGGGTCTGAACCATCAGTTGGATCTGCAACAGGAATTTCTAACGTACCGTCAACGGTACCAGAAAAAATCAAGTCATTCGGAATAGAAAGTCCGGCAGCACCCGCACTTGGATTAAATTTAACACGAGCGGTTGGTGTTACGGCACTGCCGTTTTCAACCACTTCATTTTGAACATCTTTAATTGATTCATCATCACATGCCGTTAGTCCAAGAACACTGGCAATAGCAACACTAAGTACGAGCTTTTTCATTTTATCTCCCCACAGACGAGCTTTATATTATTTAGCTTTTTATGCTTTTATTTTTTATTTATCTGTAATTTCGTGAAGCGTAGCTCACAAAACTAACTTGTTCGACCAGTTAAACTTACCGTAAGAACTGCCTAAGTGCTAGCGGTTTCTTCTTTTATTATAACTTTAACTAACATTTTAGCTAAAACTTTTAAATATTACTCGTCAGTCAATAGGTCAAAGTAGTAGAATTACTGCCTTATTTACCTTCAAATAATTTGTATTGATACTATGTTTAATTACCAAATAACAGCAAATTCTTTAGCCAATAAAATAATTTTAGTTACCGGCGCAGGCGATGGTATTGGTCGCCAAGCGGCATTAACCTATGCTGAATTAGGTGCTACGGTTATTTTATTAGGAAAAACAACCGCTAAATTAGAGTCAGTTTACGACGAAATCATCGCACAAGGTTCCGCTGAACCTGCCATTATCCCCCTTGATTTAAAGGGTGCGACCAAACAGCACTACATAGATATGACCGCGACCATTGTTAATCAATTTGGTAAACTTGATGGCGCGTTACTCAATGCCTCAATGCTAGGTGAGTTAACACCTTACACGCAGATACATCAACAAATTTGGCAAGATGTAATGCAAGTTAATGTCACGGCTCAGCATCTAATGGCTCAAGCGTTAATCCCTGCATTACTGCTCAGTGATCATGCGTCATTGGTCTTTACCACCTCTGGTGTTGGTAATAGTGGTAAAGCTTATTGGGGGGCATACAGCGTTTCAAAGTTTGCAACAGAAGGGTTAATGCAAGTTATTGCTGACGAATACGAAAATACCACGTTACGTGTAAATGCGATAAACCCAGGCGCAACACGCACTAATATGCGTAACACTGCCTACCCAGCAGAACATGAAAACGATTCAGCAAAACCGGTAGATATAATGCCAGCCTATGTGTATTTAATGACGAGTGATAGTTTGGCTGTTAATGGCCAACGAGTTAACGCGCAAAAAGCAAAATAAGCAGCTAAAAAAAAGGCTGTAAGAATAAACTTACAGCCTTTATGTTTTATCAATTAAGAATTATCGTAATTCTCTTCTTAAAATTTTACCTACGTTGCTTTTGGGTAAGTCATCTCGAAACTCAACATACTTCGGTACTTTATAACTGGTTAAATTGGCGCGACAATGTTTAATCAGATCTTTTTCCGTTAATGTTTTATCCTTAAGCACAACAAATACCTTGACCGCTTCACCTGTTGCGTCATTATCTATACCAATAGCAGCGACTTCTAATACACCTTCATGCATCATGACCACTTCTTCAATTTCATTAGGATAAACATTGAAGCCTGAAACGATAATCATATCTTTTTTACGGTCAACAATTTTAAAGAAACCTTTATCATCCATAAGAGCTACATCGCCTGTCGCCAGCCAACCTTCTTTTAGAATTTCAGCCGTGTCCGCTTCGCGCTGATAATATCCTTTCATGACTTGTGGACCTTTTACCCACATCTCACCTGGTTCACCAATCTCAGCATCACTACCATCATCTTTAATGATGCGTATATCTGTCGATGACGCCGGTAAACCAATGTTGCCACTATAGCTTTTTTGATCATAAGGACATAATGTTACTAAAGGTGCACACTCAGTTAAGCCATAGCCCTCTAATAAACGTGTGCCTGTGACACGCTCCCATGCTTCACCAACAGAACGTTGCACTGCCATACCGCCGCCAAGCGACATTTTCAATGTACTAAAATCAAGGTCTTTAAAACCAGGAGTATTTAATAAGCCATTGAATAAAGTGTTAACGCCAGTAATTGCGGTAAAAGGATATTTAGCCAGCTCTTTTACAAAACCAGGCATATCACGAGGGTTGGTGATCAATAAGTTGGTACCACCTAACGTTAAAAAGGTTAGGCAGTTAGCCGTTAATGCGAAGATATGATAAAGCGGTAATGCGGTGACCACGAGTTCTTTGCCATCTTCCATCAAAGGCTTTATTGCGGCTTTTGCTTGTAATAAGTTCGCAATCATATTGCGATGGGTCAGCATAGCCCCTTTTGAAACACCTGTTGTACCACCGGTATATTGCAAGAACGCAAGATCTTCACCACAAAGTTCTACTGGCGTGTAAGCTTTGAGCATCCCCTGAGAGACAACTTTATTAAATCTAATGGTGTTTGATAATTTAAAGGCTGGTACCATTTTTTTAACATATTTGACCACACAATTAACTAGCGCACCTTTTACAGTACCCAGTCGGTCGCCTAATGAAGTAAGAATGACATGTTCAACTGAGGTATTATCAATGACTTTTTCTAAGGTACTAGCAAAGTTTTCAATGATTAACATTGCCTTAGTGCCTGAATCTTTCAATTGATGCTCGAGTTCACGGGCCGTGTATAGTGGGTTAACATTAACCACGGTCAAACCAGCAAGTAAAGCACCAAACAATGCAATAGGATACTGCAAACAATTAGGTACCATAATGGCAAACTTATCGCCCTTAACTAAACCTAAATCATTTTGTAAATAAGCAGCAAACGCTTTTGATTGTATCTCTAGATCTCGGTAATTGATTTCTGCGCCCATATTAATAAAGGCAGTGCGTTCGGCATAAATATCAACGTATTTATTGAACATATCAGATAACGAGGAGTACTTATCTGCATCGATTTCAAATGGGACACCGGGTGGATAACTTTTTTCAAGCCAAATTTTTTGCGTTTGTTGCACTTTGCGACTCCTCTAATAATAGCTTAACTGTAGACGATTATTGGTTTTACTCGATTAATACTTTTATATTTTACGTATTATTTTTTAATCGATATCGTCATTTTACTCTATATGAATGAATTTTTATTTTTTAAAACGGATGTTTGAATTTTCTTTTTACGTGATTACTGGTCTGATGTCTATAAATTTTAGCCACGTTTACCGTTTTCTCTTTATAAACGGTAACATTTAGAAAAAATCAGCCAATAAACTCTAAAATATGTCTACTAGTCTGCTCAGGTTCAGCCATATGGAAGTGATGTCCCCCAATTAATTTATAGCTGATAAAGTTATCAAACAATGGACCAAATTCTTTCAAACCAGTTTGTACAAATGACAAGCCTTTGTCACCATAAATTAATTGCACAGGAATTGTAATATCTTCAATAAACTGTTTTGCTTGCGCCAACGTCAGCCGATACGGCGATGTATTCCTTAAACGACGGTCAGTTCGCCAAATAAAGCCATTACCATCTTCAATAATCCCCCGTTCAACCAATAATTTTGCTTGTTGAAAGTTTAAATCAGACACTTGTACTCTAGCCTTAATTGCAGAATCTAAACTGGGGTGAAATTTTTTCTTTTTTGCTGAAGGCGATAATTGTTGATTGCACGTTAAACGACTTAACAGCCCCTTACGTAAATGCTCGGTCGCTTCCTCAGCTTCACCACTAATAAAGCCAATTGAATCAAGTAAGGTTAATGACTTAACCTTTTCAGGAAAAGCGGCTGAGAATGCTGATGAAATCATTCCGCCCATTGAATGGGCAACTATATCAACTTTCTGCCAGTGATTTACTTCCCACAGCAATAACAAATCATAAACGTAATCGATAAAATGATAATGGGCATCAGCACTTCTGTGGGACGATAAGCCATGCCCCGGCCAATCTATAGCGATTACACGCTTACCTTTAAAGTAAGGTAACATAGGTACAAAACTAGCCGCGTTATCTAACCAACCATGTAGACACAAGACTAGCTCGTCGTTTTTGTCACCACAAGCTAGACCAGTCAGGGTGAGTTCACCTAAGTTAAAACTCACCTCTTCGACGTTATCGGGGATACGCAAGGTGACTATTTCTTTTTAACAGGCGCTGGTGCTTTTCTCACTACAACTCTTCTTGGATAATTTGAATAGCGAGGCTGCCAGAAAGAAGGAGACGACCAAAATGGATTATGGATAACGCGCACATCGACTTGCTTTTTTTCTTTCCACAAGTGTATTTTTGTCGCGGTTAGGACCGGATAATTATATTCGTGCTCGCCAATTTTCCCTTCTTCTGAAGCGGCGACAGTGCCTAATGCAGTTATACTGCGACCTTCTTTATAAATAACGGGATCGAGTAGACCTGAAAAATAAACACGAAATCGTCCCAACGTTTCATTACCTTGCTTGGGTATCGCTGATGACTTTAACGGAAAGTGAACAATTTCTAACATACTATTGTTCGCATTATTGGTTACTTTTGCAATAACGCCACCCCAGCGAGCCGCATTTCCTTGTTCTGTATTAGCATTATCTCGAACAACGACAAAGTCTGTTAATGCTGTATTATCAGGTACCTGCAATGCTTCTGGAACAGATGAACAGCCACTTATAAATATTGCACTTACCCATAAGGGTAGCATTAAGATTATATTACGTTTTTTCATCATATTTACCTTTTCTAGATATATTCGCTAACCAAACAATACCACCAACACCAATACTAAACCATATAACGACCCATAAAAATTCAGGTATGCCAGTCAGTTGTGCTAATGCAGCACCATCGCCAAAGTTTCGTCCATCAACCAAGTACCAAGGACTTTTTACACTGTTAAGTAAAATAATTGCCCCTGTTATTTGCAAACTTGTCTGTAAGTAACTTAATTTTTTATATTTAAATTTCAATAAAACGAGTGCTAACAAAACACTAATAATAATTAGCGTTAAAATATCTCTAGCCCAAAAAATCAAAGTGGTTAGTAACAATAATGCGATAATACCACTTAATATTTGTGCTGCCCGTTGGTGCATACTCGCGATAAAGTAAATCCCTATTCCCCATAACGCCGCGCCAGCATAACCCATAAAGCTAATAAAAAAATTCATTCCTCCACGAGTTGTGCATAGCCCTGCCCCGTTAGAAAACAATTGAATTTGTACTATAGTCCCCCCGGTAAAGAGCGCAGCTAGGCCATGGCTGATTTCATGAAAATAACTTTCAAGCCATTTGAAGGGTATTGAAACAATGGGAATTTGGCTAATAATTAATGCGGTAATCAATATTAACCAAAAGTGATATTTTTTCAAAAAGGACGAAGACTTACTATTCATGGATTATTTTTCATTATGATAAAAGAAGAATATGTGACAAAACGCGGCTAGTGTTAATTAGACAAGTAAGTCGATACCAAATACCTGCTGAATATTTTCACGTTGAGCAATATTATCTACTGAAGAATATGCTGCAATTGCGGTTTGGTTTTGCTTTGATGGGCTGTCATAACTTGCTTGGCTATTATTTTTATTGCCGACTTGCTGGTTAGTTTGGCCTGAAAAAGAAATATTACTTGCTGAAACGGTTTGTGATGCACTTGAGTTGAGTTGTGCTTGCTGATTCTCAAATTGAGCTTGTTCGACTAAAGCAAGTGCTTGCTCATCGATATCAAAACGTGCAATTTGACTCGCTTGTTGGTCTTGCTCTTGGGTTTGTTGCGTGCTGTCTTTGTTGGTTTTTTCAGCTTGCCCTGTACTTTGCTCAATTTGTTGGACACGAAAACGATCACGTTGCTCAGCAACCTGATTTTGATTATCAACCGACAACGATGCGCTTGATTGGGGCGTGTACGAACTCGTACTATTTATTTGCATAGTTTAAATTTACCAAAGTTTTGCCAAATTACAAAACTTTTTGTATTTTCACTTAAATAAAATCGATTACCTACCCGGTAGCTTTTTCCATGAAACAGTATCACGTACATAAACCGGTTGAGCGTTTTCAGCACTAACCGCCTTACCTTGAGAAAAGTAATACTGACCAATTTCTAGTAGTTCTTCCGCATTAGGAAAAAGTATCTCTGGTGTTCCCGCATTAATTTTTAAAGGCTCAAGTTCATTTTTATAAGCGTCCCAGCCAGTTCCTACACCATAGACCTGCTGATTTTCAGTTAAAGACTCATTCAAATACTCAGCTAATTTTTCAGGTGCTAATACGGTATCTTGCAGCGCAGCTTCCATAATACCTTGCTCATTTAATCGATAATAGCCCGCATAAACCTCTGACATACGAGCATCAATCGTTGCAATAACCTCTACTTGCTGGTGCCGACTGTAAGCTTGTTGAGCCATAGCCTGCAGGGTTGATACCCCTACAACTTTTAAATCAGCAGCAAAAGCTAAGCCTTGTGCGACGCCAACGCCAATTCGAACGCCGGTAAAACTTCCCGGTCCTTGTCCAAAAATAAGCCCATCTAATTGTGCTAACGTTATATCGGCTTTTTTAAGTAAGCGGTCAATCATCGGCAGTAACACTAAGCTATGCGATTGTGGTGCTAGCTCAAATTCACTGATCGTTTGGTCGTTAAACGTTAATGCTACTGAACATGCTTCCGTTGAAGCGTCTATTGCCAAAAAATTCAAATTATTCTCTCTAATACTTATCATTATTACTATTTAAATTAACTATTACTCTGATAGTGAAGTAAGAAATTCACTCGCTTGCTCAATATCTCGACTGCGCTTCATCATAGGTAAACTTTTTAAAAAAACTTCGCCATAAGGACGATTCACTAATCTATCATCACATATTACCATGACACCTTGGTCGGTAACATCTCGAATTAAACGACCAACGCCTTGTTTTAATGCAATAACAGCTTGTGGTAATTGGATTTCAGCAAAAGGATCACCTCCGCGCCGTCGAACATCTTCACAGCGCGCCTGCAACATCGGGTCATCGGGTGAAGCGAAAGGAAGTTTATCTATAATGACACAAGTTAATTTGTCACCTCTAACATCAACTCCTTCCCAAAAACTGGCGGTTGCTAATAAAATCGCTTGTGGGTTGTCAATAAAAGCGGCTAACAAAAGTCCTTTACTCATTCGCCCTTGCACTAATAAGGGTGATTCAATCTTTTCCGCTAAAATATCTGCAACTTGGTTTAACATCCGATAGCTAGTGAATAATAAAAAGCAAGCTCCTTTACTTGCTGTTATTAACGGTATCGCTAATTCAGCGAGTGCTAGTGCTCGACTATGGTGCTGAGCAGCAGGTAAATAGCGCGGTACAATTAGCTGTGACTGCGATTGATAATCAAACGGGCTATCAACAAGTAAGGTCGCTGCTTTCGTTTTCGCTATATTTAAACCTAATTGCTGAGAAAAGTGATCAAAGCCGCCATTTACCGCCAACGTAGCTGAGGTAAAAACCCAACCCGCTTCAGACTTAGCAATATAATCACTGAATTTGTCGGCGACACTCAATGGTGTTAAATGTAAGACCACATGCCGCCGTGTTGTTTCATACCAAAAGCTCATACCATCGATATCAACGTTTGCCATAATGTCGTATTTCGCGAGTATGTCCACGGCACGATCGTAGCAATTATCAATGGCTTCATTACGAGAAATGCATAACTTGATCACTTGATAGAGAAAGTCTAAATCTGTTTTTAGTGCAGCAAAGGCCTGTTGAAACCTTGGCTGGGCATATTTTTCTCGCCAGTTGCCGCGTTCAGGATCATAAAAAAAGAGTAAACGAAATTCTTGCGCCGCTTTTTGGCACTTCTCTGCAGCTCTGCCTAATTGTTTCACATCGGTTAAGGTTGTTTTGTATATTTGAATAACATCAGAACATAAATCGAGAATTTGCTTAGTAGAAAAAGCGTCACCAAAGTATTCACTGGCGATATCAGGTATTTGATGGGCTTCGTCAAAAATCACCACATCTGCTTTGGGAATAAGTTCACCAAATCCAGTGTCTTTTAAGGCCATATCAGCAAAAAACAAATGATGGTTAACAACCAAAACATCCGCATCAATCGCTTTTTTTCGAGCTTGCACTAAGTAACAGTCGTCAAAGTTAGGACAATCTTTTGCCAAGCAATTATCTGTGGTACTGGTAACAAAAGGAAAAATGCCAGAATCTTCAGCGACATCGACTATTTCGCCAATATCACCACTGCGAGTCGACGTTGCCCAGGTACGAATTTTGACAAAATCTGTCAACATTGCCGCATCTAGCTGACCACGTTCTTTTACATAAAGTTCAAGGCGATATATACACAGATAATTGGCCCGCCCTTTTAATAGAGCAATCTGCGTATTCGTTGCCATAGCATTACGAATAAGCGGTATATCTTTATGAAACAACTGTTCTTGTAAGTTTTTAGTGCCGGTAGAAATAATGACTTTTTTTTCAGAGAGTAAAGATGGGATCAAGTAAGCAAAGGTTTTTCCTGTTCCTGTGCCCGCTTCTACAATTAAGCAACTCTTTTGTGAGATGGCGCGTTCAACATCTATCGCCATATCAATTTGCGCCTGCCTAGGAGAATAGCCGTTAAGTACTTTAGCGAGAATACCTGAGGGTGAAAATGCTTGTTCAACTAGGGTCATAGAAAATACTACTGATAAATATTGCCACCAGTATAAAGAATAAAAAGCCAGAGAGAAATATACATTCGATTAATGAGCGAGTTGCCCAGTAAAAAACTTAAACAAAAATATCCAAATGAGTGATATCTTCATCGGGTTCATCATGATTTTTCTTAGGGTGAGTCAGTTCATCTTTATGAGTGATCACGTTATCGGTGTCATCATGGGTGTTATCCACAATAGTATCGGCAATCACAGCAGACGTTGATTGATGCTTCTTTTTATTTTGCTGATGTTCTTTTTGATCAGAATCTTTTTTAGCTAAAACAACGTAATGCTCATGATTTTCAAGATGATCCAAATCATCGGTCAGCTCGTTAATTGCAGCTTCTTTAGTCAGTGGTTTCACACGCAGACGTTCAGGTTTAATCGGCACCGATACAACACGTGTTAATACGGTGGTAAAAATATCCATCAGTTATAGGTCCTTTATTAAATTCTTAACTTAAGTATCGGCTATTTTACTTAAGTATCGACTATTTTAGACAATTCTTTATTACCTTATGCGATTATTTTATAAGAAGTGTTTATTTATTACTTGCTCATTATAAAAATAATCAGTACTGTAAAAGCCATGAGAGAATAATCGTCACGGAATAAATTTTTCGTCAGATTATTTAACCCATTTAACGTGTAAAGTGAATGACACTTACTCGTTAAATAACAAAACAAACTATGAGTACAATATGAATATTAACCTAAGCACATTACATCGCCATCATCACCATATCGATTAGCTGCTCAGGTTTATTCGCTGAGGGGCTGTGACCTTTCGGCGAGTTGTATAACTCAGATTTAACCCCCGAAAGAGTCTATCTCTCTCGGGGGTTTTTCGCATTTTATAGGCCTTGAAATTGTATATACACGTACTAGAATTTTGGCCAACGCTTTATTAAAGGAAATACAAACATGACTACAGAAACTCGCTTACGCATCGCTATGCAAAAATCAGGTCGTTTAAGTGACGACACTCAAGCCTTACTCAAACGTTGTGGTTTAACACTCAATGTTACTGATCGACGTTTGTTAGCACATGTTGCTAATATGCCTATCGATATAATGCGCGTACGTAGCTCAGATATCCCAGGCTTAGTGATGGACGGGGTTTGTGACTTAGGTATTGTTGGTGACAACACCCTAGAAGAAGCGGCATTAGAACGTGAATTGATGGGGCAAAAGTCTCAATACATTCGAACTTCACAGCTTAATTTTGGTGGTTGTCGATTATCTATTGCGATGCCTGAAGGCTTTGATTATCAGGGCGTCAAAAGTTTAGACGGCTTACGTTTTGCAACGACTTATCCTCAACTACTCAATCGTTATGCTAAAGAAAAAGGCATCAATGTTGATTTTTGTTTATTAAAAGGCTCTGTTGAAGTTGCTCCGCGAGTAGGTTTATCTGACGGTATTTGTGATTTAGTTTCAACCGGCGCTACACTAGAAGCCAATGGTTTAGTTGAAGTAGAAGAGATTTTTAAATCTAAAGCATCGCTTATTCAAACAGCGAGTACTTTGTGTAGCGAAAAACAAAGTATTCTTGATACCTTATTGCCACGCATCCAAGGTGTTATGAAAGCAAAAGAAAGCAAATACATTATGTTGCATGCGCCAAAAGATAAAATTGCCGAAGTAAGTGCCTTAATGCCTGGTAAAGAAACGCCAACAATCTTACCTTTAGCGGGTCGCGATGATTTAGTTGCTGTTCATGTTGTTGCTACCGAAACGTTTTTTTGGGAAACAATGGAAAAACTCAATGCACTCGGTTGTAACTCTATATTAGTTATGCCAATTGAAAAAATGATGGGCTAATGCGCGTCATCTTTGGGATTGCATCGCCACGGCTGTGATCCCAAAAATCTAGGGTACCTTTCACGGTAAGTAAAGTATTAAGGTTAAAAGTAATGATAAATAAAATGATCGATTGGCAAGCATTATCAAAAAGAGAGCAACAAACAGCACTTGCTCGACCCGCGATAAGTGAGAGTGGTTTACTTTCACAGCAAGTTGAAAACATATTAAATAACGTGAAACGAAATGGTGACAAAGCGCTTTATGAATTAACGGAAAAATTTGATGGTGTAAAACTAACCACATTAACCGTTACTGATGAACAAATAACCGCAGCCAGAGCAGCATTGTCGACTAAAAGATTAAAAGCCATTGAAACGGCTTATGGTCAGATCAGGCGCTTTCACCAAGCACAAATATGTGACGACATTACTGTAGAAACATCCCCAGGCGTTCGTTGTACCTTAAAAACTGAAGCAATCGAAAGTGTTGGTTTATATATTCCGGCAGGCTCTGCACCTTTGCCATCGACGGTACTAATGCTTGGTGTACCTTCACAGTTAGCCCAATGTCCGCGTACTGTTTTAGTTTGCCCTCCCGATATCAATGGTAACCTTGCTGACGAAATTCTAGTGGCCGCAAAATTATGTGAAATTGATGAAATTTACACAGTCGGTGGCGCGCATGGTTGTGCAGCAATGGCTTTTGGCACAGAAACAATAAAACCGGTCAATAAAATATTTGGGCCAGGTAATAAATACGTTACCGAAGCCAAAAAGCAACTTGCTCAACAAGTGAATGGTTTTGCCATTGATATGCCAGCGGGTCCTTCTGAAGTGTTAATTATTGCCGATGCCAATGCAAAAGCAAACTTTGTCGCAGCTGACTTGCTTTCTCAAGCTGAACACGGACCAGATAGCCAAGTTATCTTATTATCTGACAGTGCCGAATTAATTACTAACGTTCAAAATGAATTACTCAAACAAGTCGCGGTACTTTCTCGTCGAGAGATAGCAGAACAAGCGCTTACACAAAGTCGTTTGATTTTAGTAAAAAGTTTGTCGCAAGCGGTTGAGGTTTCAAATATTTATGCTCCTGAACATTTAATTATTCAAACCGATAATGCTCAAGAGCTATTAAAAACCTTACGCAACGCAGGTTCAATATTTGTTGGTGAGTACACGCCAGAGTCCGCAGGCGATTACGCCAGTGGTACAAATCATGTTTTACCCACTTATGGTTATTCTAAAGTAATTTCTAGTTTATCATTGGCCGATTTTTCTCGACGATTTACTGTGCAAGAGATCACTAAACAAGGCTTATTAAATATTGCCGAATGTATCACTGAGCTCACCGATGCCGAAGGACTAGACGGCCACAAACGAGCAGTAACCATCAGGTTAGAGGAATAATCATGTCAACAATAGCTGATAAACTTGCCCGTGAGGAACTTGTTGATATGGTGCCATACCAATCAGCAAGGCGACTTTATGCAAGTGGAAGTGACACATCGTCTGCGAATAGTAATAAAATTTGGCTTAATGCCAATGAAGCATCAGGTCCAGGGATATATGCTATAGATAGCAATTGCATTAACCGCTACCCTGATTTTCAACCTGACAACTTAATCAATGCTTATAGTGAATATGCCGGATTGTCCCCTGCTAATATTCTTGCTACACGCGGTGCTGATGAAGGTATTGAACTTATCATACGTACCTTTTGTAAAGCCTATCAAGACAGTATTTTAATTTGTCCACCAACATATGGTATGTATGCGATTAGCGCAGAGAATCACGGCGCAAATATAATGCGCGTACCGCTAGTTGATAACCAACTTAATATTGAGGCTATAAAAGCTCAAGTGGGTAAAGTTAAAGTTGTTTTTTTATGCTCACCAGGTAACCCAACGGGTAATGTATTAACCACAGATTCAATTCGAACCGTACTTGAGATGTTTGGTGATAGCGCAATTGTTGTTGTTGATGAAGCTTATATTGAATTTAGTCCTGAAAATAGTACCGCAAGCTGGTTAAAAGATTACCCGCAATTAGTGATTCTTAGAACGTTATCAAAAGCATTTGCCTTAGCGGGTTTACGCTGTGGCTTTACTTTAGCTAATGCTGATATTATTACTATGCTGAGTAAGGTTATCGCCCCTTACCCTATCTCTGCACCAGTAGCAGACATTGCCAGTAAAGCATTAGCAAAATTAGCGCTTGAACAAGTAAGTATCCGTGTTCAAGAAACGGTGATTTTACGTCGCCAATTATTTGATTGGCTGAAAGACCAAGACTGGTGTGCTAAAGTTTTTAACAGTGATGCAAACTTTATTTTATTTCGCGCCGTAGATACTGACACTAAAAACTTTATTTTCGATTGCCTAAAACAACAAGGTATTTTAATTCGCGACCAATCTGCGCAACAACAATTAGCCGATTGTTTACGTATTAGCATAGGTAGCGAACGTGAATTATCGCTCCTAAAACAAACGATTATTAATGCAGTAAAAGAGATATAAAATGCTCAATACAAAAAAACAAAACATACTATTTATCGACAGAGATGGCACTTTAATTGAAGAACCTGTTTCTGATAAGCAAGTAGATACACTTGAAAAATTGGTTTTTGAGCCTGACGTTATTCCAGTGTTATTAGCACTACAAAAAAAGGGTTTCCGCTTAGTTATGGTGTCAAACCAAGATGGCTTAGGAACGACTAGTTATCCACAAGCCGACTTTGATTTACCTCATAACAAGATGATGGATATTTTTTCCTCACAAGGCGTTATATTTGACGATGTATTACTTTGTCCGCATTTTGACAATGAAAATTGCAGTTGTCGTAAGCCTAAACTTGGCTTAGTAAGTGATTACTTACAGCAAGGAAAAGTAAACTTCGAAAACTCTTTTGTGATTGGCGATCGTGATACCGATATACAACTTGCTGCTAACATGGGTATTCGCGGTATAAAATATAACAAAGAAAGCTTAAATTGGTTGGCAATTTCAGCACAATTATTGAACCAACAAGAACGTGAAGCTAAAGTTGTTCGTACCACTAAAGAAACCAATATTAACGTTGCGGTGAATTTAGATAAAGTCGGTACAGTAAAAATTAACACCGGATTAGGCTTCTTCGATCACATGCTTGAGCAAATTGCTGCCCATGGTGGTTTTTCATTGGAGGTCAGTGTCGATGGTGATTACCACATTGATGAGCACCACAGCGTTGAAGATACCGCTCTGGCACTTGGTCAAGCACTAAGGAAAGCATTGGGCGACAAACGTGGTATCGGTCGTTTTGGCTTTGTTCTGCCGATGGATGAATGTCGGGCTGAATGTTCTATCGATTTATCGGGTCGTCCGTGGCTTGAATTTGATGCTGATTTTACTGATAACCGAGTAGGCAATATGTCGACGCAAATGGTTTCACACTTTTTCCGTTCACTTGCTGACTCTATGGCTATTACCCTGCACCTTTCAACAACCGAAGGTAATTGCCATCACCAAGTAGAGAGTTTATTTAAAGTGTTTGGTCGAGCATTACGTCAAGCCATTACGGTAAGTGGTGATGTGCTACCTAGCACAAAAGGTACCCTGTGATGTCTGTTGAAAAAGCAATGATGAACGTTATTGTTGATACTGGTTGTGCCAATCTTTCTTCGGTTAAGTTTGCTGTAGAACGTTTAGGCTTTCAAGTGACCATCACTGACGATATTACTCTTATTAAAAATGCCGACAAAGTGATACTGCCAGGTGTTGGCACAGCAAAACATGCTATGGCAAACATTTGCGCGAAAGGACTGGTTGAAACCTTGCAAAACTTAACTCAACCCGTGTTGGGCTTTTGTTTAGGTATGCAGTTAATGTGTGACTCGTCAGTAGAAAGTAGCGATGGCAAAAAAGTTGACTGTTTAGGTATTATTCATACCGATATTATACCGCTCAATGCTGAAAATAATAGATTACCGCATATGGGCTGGAACACATTAACATCTGTTGGCGATCACCCGGTATTTAAAGGCATAAATATAGGTGACTACTTTTACTTTGTTCATAGCTTTGCCGCGCCAATAAGTGAATACACCTTAGCAACTTGTCAATATGGCTCTAGCTTCTCCGCGGTGATTGCCAAAGATAACTTCATTGGCTGCCAGTTCCATCCCGAGCGTTCAAGTAAATTAGGTAGTAAAATCATTAAGAATTTTTTGGAGTTAGCCCTATGATGATCCCAGCAATTGATTTAATCGATGGCCAAGTTGTACGATTATTTCAAGGTGATTACAGCCAAAAAACTAATTACCAATACACAGTGCAAGAGCGCCAACAAGCCTATGCTAAGTCAGGGGCAACCGTAATGCACTTCGTTGATTTAGACGGTGCTAAAGACTCAACAAAGCGCCAACTTGAAACCTTAAAGACCGTAGTCAAACATCCAACGATGACGATTCAAGTCGGTGGTGGAATTCGTTGTGAAGACGATGTTAAACAGCTATTGGCATTAGGTGCAGACCGTGTAGTCATTGGGAGTTTAGCGATTAAACAACCTGAACTTGTGACTCAGTGGTTAAAAACCTATGGATGTGAAAAAATTGTCTTAGCACTAGATATTAAAATTGATGCTGCTGGCAATAAAACACTCCCTACACACGGTTGGATTGAGGACAGTGGCGTTAATTTAGAAGACCTACTTGCTCAATACCAAAACGCTGGCATCAAACACGTACTTTGTACTGATATCAGTAAAGACGGTACGTTAACAGGCACCAATGTAGACTTGTATCGCGAGGTTTGTGCAAAATATCCTGACATCCAATGGCAAGCTTCAGGGGGTATTGGCAGCCTTGACGATATTAAGGCTTTAATTCCAACTGGTGTCAGCGGTGTTATTTTAGGTCGTTCGTTACTTGAAGGTAAATTCACACTTGAGGAGGCGATTGCATGCTGGCCAAACGCTTAAGTTATGGGCTTGAAACCGTGAGTTTTTTATTGTCTAAGCAAAGTACAAAGGTTGAAGTTTTATGTTAGCAAAAAGAATTATACCTTGTCTCGATGTACGTGATGGCAAAGTTGTTAAAGGAGTCCAATTTAGAAACCATGAAATTATTGGTGATATTGTACCACTCGCCCAAAAATACGCAGCCGCAGGTGCTGATGAATTAGTTTTTTATGATATTACCGCCAGCTCAGATAATAGAGTGGTTGATAAAAGCTGGGTTAGCCGTATTGCTGAAGTCATCGATATTCCTTTTTGTGTTGCTGGTGGTATAAAAACAGAGCAAGACGCAAAAGAAATCTTAATGATGGGCGCGGATAAAATATCAGTTAACTCCCCTGCTTTGCGTGACCCTAATTTGATTTCTCGTTTGGCTGACGTTTTTGGTCAGCAATGTATTGTTGTCGGCATTGACAGTTTTTATGATAAAGAAACGGGGTTGTATCAAGTTTATCAATTTACTGGAGATGAAAGTCGTACCCAACAAACCAAGTGGACAACCTTTGATTGGATCAAAGAAGTTCAGCAACGTGGTGCAGGTGAAATCGTTTTAAATTGTATGAATCAAGATGGTGTTCGCCAAGGATATGATATTGCGCAATTACAAAAAGCACGTGCGGTGTGTAATGTTCCTTTAATAGCATCAGGCGGTGCGGGTGAAATATCGCATTTCGCTGACGTTTTCAAACAAGCCGATGTAGATGGCGCACTTGCTGCAAGTGTTTTCCATAAAGGTATCATTGAAATAAACCAATTAAAACAAACATTGAAGAATCAAAATATAGAGATAAGATTATGCTAGTTACCCTAGAGAACATTAATGAATTAGCTTGGGCTAAAATGGAAAGCTTAATACCTGCAATTATTCAGCATCAAGATACGGGTGCCGTTTTAATGCAAGGTTATATGAATGAAGCATCCCTCAAAGCAACATTAACAACGGGTAAAGCGACTTTTTTTAGTCGTTCAAAACAAGCACTTTGGGTGAAAGGTGAGACATCAGGAAACTTTCTCAATGTTAGCCAGGTTCTAACCGATTGTGATAACGATAGTTTGTTAATTGCTTGTCGACCTATTGGACCAAGCTGTCATTTAGGAACTGAGTCATGCTTTCCAGAACAAAAATTAACTCAGCAAAACTTCCTTAGCGAATTAGAGCAAGTGATTGCTAGTCGAAAAGGTTGCGATCCTGAAAGCAGTTATACTGCGCACTTATTTTCGCGAGGCACCACTAAAATAGCACAGAAAGTTGGCGAAGAAGGCGTTGAGGTTGCACTTGCTGCGGTTGCTGAAACCAAAGAAGACTTACTCGGTGAATGTGCTGATTTGTTTTACCACACACTCGTCTTACTTCAAGATAAAAACATTGAAGTATCTGAGGTGATGGCGGTACTACAAAAACGACATAACAAGTAAGCTGAGTTAACTTTAAGATAGTTGTTTATAAGACACTTTATCAACAGCTATCTTTCTTTAATTAAGCGGCTATACTCAATTTTACGTCTAAGGATAAATAATTTAGAAAAAGATTTTTATACGCCCCGACATAGAGTTATTTAACACTCATGATATTAAAAATATTTACAAAATTAATCACTGTTCTTATACCCTTGCTCTTTATACAGAGTTCATTATTTAGTCCCCTTACAAAAGCAGAAGATATCTTAATCTTCATTCGTGATGATGTTTACCAAGATTATATGACCTTCTTAAATGGTCAGGATGTGCATACAATTAAAAATTTTTCAGGAAAAAATATCCGCCGCGATGTTGTCGATATGATTATCGCCCAGCAAGCTTTAAAAATAGGTGGTTTTGAACACAGCTTCAAATATGCAACAGGTAAAATTAACTTTAGAAATACTAAGATGTTGGCATCAGGACGCTTACTCATTAGTTTTGACTCTTATTGGCTTGCTGATGCCAAAGCACTTAATGACAGTGTTTATACTTCTGATGCAGTTATCCGACAAGGCGAATACATTGCCGGTATATACACCAGCCCAAGTAATAATGCTGTTTTAGCTATAACAGAACTCGATGACCTGCAAAAATTTACTGCCGTTTCTACGCCAAAATGGCGTACTGACTGGCAAACGTTAAAGTTATTGTCTTTAAAAGAGCTGATCCACGAAGATGAGTGGCTAAGCCAAGCTCGCATGGTAAACCTAGGTTGGATAGACTTCTTATTAATGCCTTTTAATTCGACACCCGATCAATCCTTTACAATGGATAAAATTCATTTAGTGCCGGTAAAAGGTGTTGCTATAGAGCTCAAAGACAGTCGCCACTTTGTTATTAGTACAAAACACCCTCACGGAAAAACCGCATTTAAAGCCATTAATATCGGGTTAAAGAAATTACGAAGTCAGCATAGAATTGTACAAGCTTTTACACAAGCCGGTTTTTTTGTAAGCCCTGATAAAGTCAAAATATTAAACCTAAACTAATCTTTGTACTATCTGCATATTATGTCCTACAGCCCTTATTAAACATCATAAAAAATTCAGTAATTCATTATTTTCATTGACATTTACAGAGAAGAGCGTATATTTTTCCAGCAGAAAATGGATGTTAAAAACAGCTAAGGAATAGCAATGTTTAAATACTGGTCAATAAAAAGTTATGGCACAAAATTATTGCCAACACTAGAACGTGATTTTGGGTGCAAAGAATACTATACCGCAGCTGAAATTCGCATAACAATTTTTAAAAATAACTTCTCCCCCACCTACTTACCTTTAGGTTACATACTCTTTCTTGATGAGATTTCTTTAAAAGAAACGATGTATATCGAGTTCCCTCACATAGATGTTAATGAATATCGACAAGAAATTTCAAATTATTTAATCAGTAAAAGTTATCATGGCTACTTACAGGTACTTCACCACTAAATCTAGGTATTATGCCAATATGACTCATTATCTGAGGACGTCTACTGATGAAACTAGCTATTAATGCGTTAGATATTTAATATTTATAATATCTCACTATTAAAGCCAGTAAGCTTATCTTGAGCATTGGCTTTGCTAATAAAGTAACCCTGCTAATTAATAAAATGGGTGTTATTAACTTTACCTAGTAGATAAATCATGAAAAAATAAACTGTTTCCTGATAATCACAATAGGTAAGGTTTAATGAAAGTAGCTTGGCAAGTGAAGCATTTTAAAGCGCTCAATATCGATGAACTGTATGAAATATTAAAGCTTCGTATTGATGTTTTTGTGGTTGAGCAAACTTGTTTTTATGCTGATATTGATGATATTGACCGGCACGAGGATACGGTTCACCTCTTTTGTTACCTAGAGGGTAAGATTGCTGGTTACTTGCGTATTTTAGCAAAAGGCCAAAGTTACCGCGACTATATTGCTATTGGCAGAGTTATTGTTGCCAGTCATGCGAGAGGGACAGGTTTAGGTCACCAGTTAATGGCTGAGGCGTTAATCGTTTGTCAGCAATATTTTCCAGATCAACAAATTAAAATATCAGCCCAAGAGCACCTTGAAAGCTTTTATGGCAATCACGGTTTTGAACGTGTTTCTGCTATGTATCTTGAAGATGATATTCCGCACATCGCTATGTTAAAAGTTGTTTAATAAATAAGCAGGTGTTTTAAACCGTTATTACAAGCGTAGCGCTCAAATAAGCATTGCAGTATGCATGCTTATTTGAGTTATGTTATGTATTAGTTCAAAAGAGTGTAGTACTCGCTAAACTGCAGTAATAAATAAGCGGATATTTTCAACGGCTAGAATAAGCATAACAAGGAATAGTGATAACATACCTATTTGACGCTGCTTAGAAACCCCAGTAGTTTTTGAAAGTCCTACGGCGTGCAGAATACGGCCAATAAATAATATCGCACCTAAGGCGTGCAGTACTATCGGGCTCGCCCCGTTAACCTCATAAATACCCAACATTATTAACGCCATAGGAATATACTCAGCAAAGTTACCATGTACACGAATTGCTTTGGCAAGGGGTTGATGACCACCGTCACCAATACCGGCTTTAAACTGTAAACGTAGGCGAATAATATTGATGGCTAAACCAACAAATAAAAGCGCCAACAAACTCGTGTAGAGGCCTGTTATCGATAAACTTACTACCATGAAATTTCTTCTTATATTTATAGATGAGGGAATATAGTTTACGTTTTAAAATTAATTTTGATAGCCTAAAAGGCTATTATTTTAAGAAAAATTACCCTGTCTATTTTTCACAGCCAATAAAAACAAAAAAATTCGCCGAAGCGAATTTTTTGTTAGGTATTTATAAGCTCGTTATTAGCTACTTATTAGTTACTTGTTAATAAGGGGCTTATAAAATCAACCGAATTAATTTAATTCGTTAGCAAGTAAAGCACTGACTTCTTCTACAGGCTTAGTGCCGTCAATCGTTAAATACGAACATGCACCCGCTTTTGCTTCATCTTGATAGTAAGCCACTAATGGTTTAGTTTGCTCATGGTAAATGCCCAGGCGTTTGCGGACTGTGGCTTCTTCATCATCAGGACGAATAGACAAGTCTTCACCGGTATTGTCATCTTTACCTTCAACTTTAGGCGGATTATAAACTAAATGATAAACACGACCAGAACCGGCATGAACACGACGACCACTCATGCGATCAACAATGACTTCATCAGGAACATCAAATTCAACGACACTGTCAACTGAAACGCCGTTATCTTTCATCGCATCTGCTTGTGGAATTGTACGAGGAAAACCATCAAGCAAAAAACCTGCTTTACAATCATCTTGTGCAATACGTTCTTTGACTAAACCAATAATCAGATCATCAGAAACTAATTGTCCAGCATCCATCACTGCTTTAGCTTTATTACCCAGGTCAGTACCTGCTTTAATAGCAGCACGTAACATGTCACCCGTAGAAATTTGTGGAATACCAAATTTAGCCATTAGGAATTGTGCTTGAGTGCCTTTGCCAGCGCCCGGAGCACCTAATAAAATAATGCGCATAAAATATTGCCTTATATGTTTAATATACTAATTAGGCTGTTGTACTGGTGTCAAAACGTCTCGAATATAACAGCCAAATGAGTATTTTTTCGATTGTGCAACACTATACAAGTTCAATTGTAGTCAGACAAGTAGCATTACCGCTCTATCATCAAAAAAGGCACTAAAAAGCTATTTTTTATACTAAAGTCTATGGGGTTATAGTGGTGATATAAGGCATTTAAAGATAATACCCAAAATTATAATCAACAAAGAGACAAGCAAATAAGGACTAATGAGTCTTACTTACTATAAAGAAAAAACTTGCGATAAAAATATAATCTCCAAGCACTTGGGTAATAAGTAAATTTAAATGACCCTTTTCTACTGTGAGATTTCCATAGATACGCAATACGTTAATCATGTAGCTTAGAGCAGCCAAAAAAATGATTAAACACTCAGTGCCTTACCTTTAATAGGATCAGTAAAGGTAAGGCTTGCGTTGTCACCTACTGATGAGTCATTGTGGTTGAGTGTAAAAAATTAATTTATTCACACTCAATATATTTTATATATAAAATAAAGCGTTAAGCATACTTTTAATAACCGCTTCTAGGTGGTTACCCCTATTGCTTGTTGACAGTATTAACTATATAAATTTATGTGGTAATAATAAGTAGTTCCGCGATCAGCCTTATGGAAAGCAGCAATGAATCAGATACATAGATGTTGTAGAAACTCTTTTTTTATTATTATATTTTGCCTTGTAGCGAATTTATTAACGATAACTTCTGTTGTAGCACAAGACATAGTGGGTGAAGATGTTGATGAAATAATAAGTTTGTTAAACCAACAACAATATTCAACAGACTATTTTCAAGAAAAACTATTGCCACGCCTGGCCACTATTGATGACGATAACCAAAAAATAAACTTATTGATTCAATCTTGTGTTTATAGCATGTTTGCCGATCAATACAGTGAGGTAAAAATTTGTAGTCAACGTCTCAGTATTTTAGCCGTGCAGATTAAAAATAAAAGTGCGAAAAATATTGCCGCTATTTATTTAATCGTTGGAGAAGTAAACTTACAAGACTCATCCGACGTCGCACATAAAAAATTAAGTACACTTTACCCAACATTAATAAGCAAGCGCGCAAAAATTCATTATGATATAGCCTTAGCCATGACAGCTATTAGAGAAGATTTTCCTATTTTAGAAAATCAGATACTGCGTAATAGCCTGCAAAAAATAATCGGACAATCAAATTATTCTTTCGAAGAATTTGCCATGCTTTGGGCACTCTCTGCTATTTCTAAAGATGCAAATGAATATGTTAATTTAACTCTGCGGTTATTACGCTCATCAAACAAACATAATTACGTTATTAATAAAGCGTCTTTTCTATATAATTTACAATCGCATTTAACCGGTGTTAACGAAATTATTATTGCCAATCGTGTGGCTAATTAGTTACTAAAACTCGCCAAAGAAGAAACAGATGAAAGCAGTAAAGTGCTACTTTTATTAGCCTACTTAGATAATAAAGCACGGCTTAAAGAAAATGTTCCTACTGAAACAATAAGCTATATAAAATCAGTTACCACTGATGATGAATTTTGGCAGGCTTGGTTAAATACTGTATTGTCATTTTATTATGCAACTGAACAAAACGAGCAAATGTCACGGTATTATTTCGATGTAGCAAAGCACTACTTTGATGCTCAACCCGACTTAGCTACCCCTGATGAATTTATAAAAATTGAATCAATACTCGCCTTTAACAGTAAGGATTATAGCAAGGCAAAAGCTTTGCAAGATAAATTTTGGTGGAAAAAATACTTAACAATAAAAACCAACCAGCAAAATAATATTATTGATGTTAGGAATACCCTCAAGAAAGTCATTGATGAAGAACAAAAAAGCAGAATAGTTGTCGAGCAACTGTTATTGAAGTCTGAACAAGCCAGTATCACATTGGCGACGGTATTATTTATTATTTTTATCTTAGTTATCTTTCAATACAAAATGTATTTAAAACTAAAACATGAAGTAGAAACAAGAGTTAAAGCTGAGGTCGGTTTGCGTGAGGCAAAATCATTGGCGATAGAAGCTAAGATAGATGCGGAAAAAGCAACGATGAAAGCTGAAAAGGCGAATCAAGCTAAAAGCGAATTTTTATCAAACATGAGTCACGAGATCCGCACACCAATGAATGGTGTTTTAGGCTCATTACAAGTATTAAAACAAGAAGTTCTATCTGACTCATCAAAAGAATTAGTTGATATCGGCATTATTTCCTCTAAAAATCTCATTACAATTATTAATGATATTTTAGATTTATCTAAAATCCAATCAAACAATATTAGCTTAGAATCGCTGCCAACCAACATTGGTGAACTGTTCAAATCTATTATTTTAGAACTGTCTTTTTTAGCAGAGCAACAAGGTATTACCTTAATTTTTACTATAGAAGAAGATCTTTGTACTTACTGTTTAACGGACCCGATAAGGTTAAGACAAATTATTGTAAATTTAATTTCTAATGCGCTTAAATTTACCCCTAAAGGTGAAGTTAGCATAACGCTTATGGAGAAAGATGAGAAAGTGGTTTTCGAAGTCAAAGACACGGGAATTGGATTATCACCCGCTCAAATTAAAAAACTTTTTATCCGTTATGAACAAGCAGATACTTCCACAACAAGAAATTATGGTGGTACGGGTCTAGGTCTGTCTATTGCCAAGCAATTAACAAACTTGATGGGGGGTGACATTAACGTCATTAGTGAAGAAAATGTTGGCTCTATTTTTAGTGTGGTATTGCCATTAAAGAAAACTACGTTGAAAAGTCATAGCAAGTTAGCATTGAAAAAAACGCAAGCCCCACAGGCACTGGGATTCGATATTCTATTGGCAGAAGACAACAAAATAAATCAAAAAGTATTTAATGCTGTTATACGCCCGACTAAAGCAAACATTCGTATTGCAAATGATGGCATAGAGGCAATAGCAGAAATCGGCAAACTAATACCTGATTTAATTTTTATGGATATTCAAATGCCAAATATGGATGGCGTTGAAGCGTGTAAGGCGATAAAAAAAAGCAATCCAAATATCCCAATTATTGCCTTAACGGCGAATGTTATGGCCCACGATATTAAAAAGTACCGACAAGCAGGATTTGATGATTGTTTAGGCAAGCCCATTGACGTTCAGGAAATTTATACACTATTGCAAAAATTTTTAACAAGTGCCCAGACCAATAAAGCCAGTGATATTGATAACGGTTCTTTAAAAATTAACGCCATTACCTATAGAGAGAAGTAACTTATGGTTACTACATGCTTAGTTAACTTTTAATGCCTTTAGGCTGCAAATAACCGATACGATAATGCCAATTTTATGGTGAGATAAGATAATTGTTATAGGTCAAAATAACAGGCTCTGCTAGCGTTCATCTTGATATTGCGTTGAGTATTAACGTTCAGCTTTAAATTAATGAACTCAAATGAAAGCATATACTTAGATAGTGGGTCTAGTGGGTACTTGTTCAATTATATTATCGAAAAGCCCATGAATAAATTTTTTATAGCAATAATTGCCGCCATTATTTTAATACCTAGCCTCTATGCGGGTATTTCATCAACTTTATATACCACTCAAGTTGAATGGCATAATTATCAAGACGCGCGTGCAATGGACTCAACAAAACCAATTTTTGTCTTTGCTAAAATGCGCTTTTGTACAACCTGTGCAGCAATGGAAAAAGATGTTTTTACAGATCCCGCTCTAGCTAAAATATTGAATGAGCAGTTTATTCCTGTTAGAGAAACTATCAACTTTATGCTTTCAAGTTTTGTTTTTGACGATCTTAAAGATAACAAAGGTGAGCAGCTTACTTTTAGAGGATTTCCAGCGGTGATGATCGTTCGCGGTGACCAATATTCCTTGAGTCATGGTTATAAAAGTGTTGAGCAACTACAAACACTGTTAAATAAAGCCACAAATAAAGTAGACTGAATTAGATATAAAAAAGGAGCCGAAGCTCCTTTTTTTTTAATCTGTACACTAAGAAATATTAAAAGCTTACTTAGTAAGGCTCAACATTAATTTGTTTAAACGTGCAACAAAACTTGCTGGGTCTTTTAAGCTACCACGCTCAGCTAACATCGCCTGTTCAAACAATACTTGCGTCCACTGATTGAATTTTTCATCATCAGTTTCATTAGCAACATGTTTTACTAACTCATGCTCTGCATTGATTTCGAAGATAGGTAATGCGTCAGGTACTTCTTGTCCAACTGATTGCATAAGCTTCATCATTTGGCTGCTCATGTCGTGCTCATCGGCAACGATACAAGCTGGAGAATCAGTTAAACGTTGCGACAATTTAACATCTTTCACTTTACCAGCTAATGATGTTTTAATACGGGTAACAACAGAATCGAACTCTTGCTCAAGTTTTTCTTGTGCTTGTTTTGATTCTTCATCTTCCATATCACCTAGGTCTAAACCACCACGCGTGACCGATTGTAATTGCTTGCCATCAACTTCTGTTAAGTGGCTCACTAACCATTCATCGATACGGTCAGACATTAATAATACTTCAATGCCCTTTTTACGGAAAACTTCTAAATGTGGGCTGTTTTTAGCCGCTTCAAAGCTGTCTGCAACAACATAGTAAATCTTTTCTTGTCCTTCTTTCATACGTTCTACGTATTCAGGAATTGAAACACTTTGAACCGCAGTATCATGCTCTGTTGAGGCAAAGCGTAATAAGTTTGCAACTTGCTCTTTATTACCTTGATCTTCTGCTGGGCCTTCTTTCAATACTTGACCAAACTCGTTCCAAAATGACTGGTATTGCTCTTTGTCTTTTTTACCTAGTTTTTCAAGCATTTTAAGTACGCGTTTAGTACAGCCTTTACGGATCGCTTGGGTAATTTTGTTATCTTGTAAAATTTCACGAGAAACGTTTAATGGTAAATCATTTGAATCTAATAAACCTTTTACAAAACGTAAATATGTAGGCATAAACTGTTCAGCGTCGTCCATTATAAATACGCGTTGAACAAATAGCTTTAAACCATGTTGTTTTTCACGGTTATGCATGTCAAATGGCGCTTTGCTTGGAATATAAAGTAATGATGTATATTCAGTTTTACCTTCTACTTTATTGTGCTCCCAGACAAGTGGGTCGCCAAAGTCATGTGATACATGCTTGTAGAATTCTTTATATTCGTCATCAGAAACTTCTGATTTTTCACGAGTCCACAATGCAGTGGCTTTATTGACAGGTTCCCATTTGGCAGGTACTTCAGCAACGGCTTCAGCAGCTGGAACAGTAACATTGTCTTCGTCATCTTTAACTTCAGCAACGGCTTCAACACCAGGAACTGCTGGTGTTAGCATTTCAACAGAAACAGAAATATGATCTGAGTACTTAGTGACTATTGATTTTAAACGCCAATCGTCAGCGTATTCTTGCTCTTCTTCTTTTAAGTGAAGAATAATATCGGTACCACGATTAGTCTTTGAAATTTTAGCGGTGGTGAATTCACCTTCGCCAGCACTTGTCCATTCAACACCTTCGGATGCATCAACACCAGCAGCGCGAGAACGCACAGTTACTGAGTCTGCAACGATAAATGCTGAATAAAAACCAACACCAAATTGACCAATAAGTTGTGAGTCTGAAGCTTGATCGCCAGAAAGTTGCGAGAAAAACTCAGCCGTACCTGATTTAGCGATAGTACCTAAATGATCAATAATTTGATCATGCGTCATACCAATACCATTATCAGAAATGGTAAGCGTATTATTTTCTTTATCGCAACTAACACGTACGCGTAAATCACCATCACCTTCGTATAGATCAGCATTTGATAGTGCGTTAAAGCGAAGTTTGTCAGCAGCATCGGCCGCATTTGACACTAACTCACGTAAGAAGATTTCTTTGTTTGAGTAAAGTGAATGGATCATTAATTTAAGTAATTTAGCGTTATCAGTTGCAAACTGATGATTTTCTTTTTGGCCTGTTTCTGACATTTGAAATATATCCTACATTTATCGGTGTTTAAAAGAGAACATGCAAATATGATGCTCACGTTGATAGATAACATGTGGGGCTAAGAGAAATTATTTCAAGGGAATGTGATGTTTCTTAGGTAAAATAAATTTAAAAATATGCTTTGAATATGTGTTCAAAGCATAAATTTACTCAAGATTAGAATGAATAGCTCTTACGTCCTGATAAAGCATGAGATAAGGTGTTACCGTCAACATATTCAAGTTCACCACCAACAGGCACACCATGGGCAATTCGAGAAATAACCACTTGATATTTTTTAGCCAGTTCGGCAATAAAATGTGCGGTAGCTTCTCCTTCAACCGTTGGATTGGTTGCTAAAATAATTTCCTTAAACTGATCTGTCGCCAGCTGTTTCTCTAATATATCTAAGCCAAGATCATCCGGTCCAATACCATCTAGCGGCGATAAGTGCCCCATTAAAATAAAATAACGTCCTTGAAACTCCCCGGTTTGTTCTATAGCAATAACATCACCTGGACTTTCAACAATACAGAGCTGCTGGTTTATAAGCCGCTTAGCACTTTGGCAAATTTCACAGGTATCATCTTCAGTAAAATTTCGGCATTGTGAACAATGACCAATATTTTCCATCGCCACTTTTAATGTACCCGCAAGCTTAGCGCCGCCAATACGATTACGTTCAAGTAAATGAAACGCCATACGCTGCGCCGATTTAGCGCCAACACCCGGTAAACATTTAAGTGAATTGATTAATTCTTGAACCAGTGGACTAAATTTCATAACAACCTTAAAACAATGTTTAGCTAATTTTCAACGCAGGCAGTTTATCAGTTGAAGCATAAAAACCAAGATAAATTATTCTCTCGTCACTAAAAATAATACGCTATGATAGTCCAAGAATAATTATCAAAACGAATCGCTATGTTATCCAATATTTTTATTACCTTAGCCTTACTCATTGTCAGCGCTTTTTTCTTATCACGATATTTCACTTTACCTAAAAACATTTGGCTGCTTTTTATTGCCCAACCCCTTGTTATGGCGGCATCACCGGTGATTGTTTTTATTGGCGGTATATTGTCGACCCGTATGGCAAGTGATCCTTCTTTAGCGACCCTCCCCGTTACCGTGATGATTTTAGGGGTAGCCTGTGGTGCTATTCCTGCGGCTATGTTGGCAAAAAATAAAGGTCGCCGCTTTGCGATTTTTACCGGTTATAGTGTTGGTTTAGTTGCGACCTTAACGGCAATGGTCTCTGCACTTATTGCTAACTTTGAACTCTTTGTCTTTGCTGGTTTACTCTTTGGTATTAGTACCTCATTTATCCAGCAATTACGTTTTGCAGCAATTGAGAGTATTAAGGACGATAAAGATATTCCAACCGTGTTGTCGATTTTAATGCTAAGTGGCATTTTTTCCGCTTTTCTAGGCCCTGAAATAGCCGTAGTCGCGAAAGATTGGTTAGCATCTCCCTATGGATATGCTGGCTCATTTTTAGTGTTAGCCGGATTAATCGTTTGTGCGATGATTATTATGCTGAATTTTAAAAACACCCAGATTGAATCTCATCAACAAGTGGGCGACACTCGCCCATTGAGTGAAATTATCAAACAACCTATTTTTATTATTGCAATATTATCAGCGGCCATTGGTTTTGCCTTAATGAGTTACTTAATGACAGCAACCCCCTTGAGCATGCACCAGATGAGCGGTCATAGCTTACACGAGACAAAATGGGTAATTCAAAGCCATATTGCCGCGATGTTTATCCCTTCACTTTTTACCGCTTGGTTAGTAAAAAGAATCGGCTTGAAAAGCTTAATGTTAATTGGCACAGTGATTTATGCGTTAGTCGCTGTTGTGGCACTTTCTGGCGAGCAGGTTATGCACTATTGGTGGGCACTGATTTTATTAGGCATAGGTTGGAATTTTTTGTTTTTGACCGGAACAACCTTACTGCCGCAAAGTTATAAGCCGAGTGAACGACACAAAGTACAAGCAATTAATGACTTTATTATTTTTGGTTTACAAGCAACTGCATCGTTACTCGCTGGTTGGGTTTTATTTAAAGCGGGTTGGCATACAGTAGTTCTTACGAGTATGCCCTTTATTGCCATACTCTTTGCAGTAACTTGGTTTTACTATATTAAAGACAGAAAAAAAGCCACCAACAAGGCAGCTAAATCTTAGCAATAATAGCATCGACTTATTTACAGGTGGTCATCGTTGTCTGAAAGACCAACGCCAATAGAAAAAGTCATTTTGTCAGCTACCTCAAACTCTAGACCAGCGATTGCTTTATAAGCAATCTGCTGATTTTTTTCTTCACCAAAAAGTGCACTCTGGTTCGTTTGCACCGCGCCAAGGGCTAGTTCAATAAATGGTGAGACATTATCACTTAAGCTAACATAGTTAAAACGAGAAGTTGCCCATAATCCCAGTGATTGATAATTACCCGAAGAAACTTGCCGTTCTTTAGATAAATGATTGGCGTCAACATTTTCAGCTAAGCCACTAAAATGTGCTTTGGCATAATGAATTGAAACCTCTGTCGCTAGCTGCCAGTCGTCATTCAATTGATAACGCTTACCTACACCAAGATAAACTTCAGGAACAAGATCAATTTGAGTCTCACTTAAGGCTAAGTTAGCTAAATTATCATAATGGCTTAGACCAAAACCAACAAAAGCATACGATTCCTCATCAGTTGCTATTGCCGAAAAGCTTACTAGGTGACCCACTAAGGCTCCACAGGTAATCATTATCGCTATAGATTTGTTCATCTTCATTCCTTGTTTATTGATCTTTTTCATAAAGTAAAATATCGCCTGGCTGACAATCTAGTGTTTGGCAAATGGCTTCAAGCGTTGAAAACCGTATCGCTTTTGCTCGACCACTTTTAAGTACAGATAAGTTTTGTGGCGTTATGCCTACTGACAAAGCAAGATCGTTTAATTTCATTTTACGTTTTGCTAGCATAACGTCCAGTTCTATAATCATAGCCACTAGATAACTAACTCCTGCTCTTGATGCAAGCTAGTCGCTTCGCTCATTATCCAAGCTATCACGTATATCACTAAACCAATTAATAAAAATCTTAACTCATCAGAGCCTAAGCTTATGTATAACGATAACGTATCAGAAGCTCCTGAAAATCGTAATACTAAGGTCACCACTATCGGATAAAGAAGCTTTAAGGCAATCCAAGCTAATAGCACAGTACCAATATTTTTAATGCATTGAATATTGGCGACAGTGAATACTAAACCCTGCTGATATAAACCAAATAACTTAAACAAAGACCAATAAATTAAAAGGCTTGGCAACAAATCTGCACTGCCTAGTATAAGCAAAGCGTTAAAACCTTCATCGGTTAAGGCTAACGCTAAATTTTCCCAACTACCTGAAAAGTCGATATTGGCCGCTGAAGAAATAAATGAAAAATTGTCAGTTAGCTCAAAGGTGCCTTCATTATTAACCCCAAATAGTAATAAAAACGTAAAGCTGAAAACTTGCATAACAACAAATAGCGCAACGAGTGCCCTAACTATTTTACTTACTTTGCTGATCCTATGATGCGCTAACATAAAACTTATAACCTATAACCTAAATTTATTCAATAAGCCTAATGTAGCAGAAAAAACATGCTTATCAATCTATTTTTATCGATAAACGATAAATAAATACTGTTGTATAATTACCCGCTGACTTTAGTTAGCGAGAAAAACGATTCAATATCGATTCACCTTCCTCGCTAGGGAACAGCTTGACCATTTCTCGCTTCAAATAATCGATACCAATCTTCACGGCTATAATTGAGTTCTAGTGCTACTTTTGCAGCAATAATTCGTTCTGGTGTGGTCGAACCAATAATAGGAAATATCTTCGCGGGGTGTTTTAGTAACCAAGCAAGAATAATTTGCCAAGGTTGACAGTTATACACTTGTGCTTGCGAAGTTAACTCCTCGGCGATACGTTGTTCATCTTCAACTGAAAAGGTATTCCCCCATGCAGAGTAGGCAACACCACCTAACGGGCACCAGGCAATTGGCGATAGTTTATCTTGTTGACATTGATCCAAAGTTCCGTCATTTAACGCATCAACATTATGAATATTAATTTCTATCTGATTCACCAATAACGGTAAATCTAATGCACTTTGTAACATCGCTACTTGTGAGGGTTTAAAGTTACTTACGCCAAAATGCGCAACTTTACCGCTGTCTTTGAGTTGTTTAAAGGTTTCGGCGACTTCATTAATATCAAATAAATAATCAGGGCGATGTAATAAGAAAAGATCGAGTTGCTCAGTATGCAAACGCTTTAAAGAACCTTCTACACTCGATAAAATATATGCTTTGCTAAAATCATAGCGTGTTGGCGCATAAGTATTTTCATTGTTTTTTGGACGAATACTTGCTTTGGAGGTAAGGATCATCTTTTCTCGCAAGTGCGGTAATTGCTTTAACAATTCACCAAATAATTGTTCACTTGCCCCTCCACCATAAATGTCAGCATGATCAAAATGATTGTAGCCTGCATCAATCGCGCTCTGCACCGCACGTTTGCCTTTATCGATATCATTAACTGATTGATCACCTGCAATTCGCATACAACCATAGATTAATCGTGATGACTGGAGTTCGCTCTTACCTAAACTATAATTTTTCATTACAACTTTGCTCTCGTTTTATCGCTAATTGACTGACATAATAGCGACTTTATGGTTGTTGTTCATCAACAACTCAATCACTGCATACGTATAAATAAGGTTTTTTCATTGCAACATTTTATTTGGGATATTGATCCAGTTTTACTTTCTATAGGTCCTTTAAGCGTTCATTGGTATGGCGCGCTATTTGCTGCCGCTATCATATCGGGTTTACAGGTGATGAAATGGGTGTATCAAACAGAGCACAAAAACCTAGAGGCTCTGGACAACTTACTGATGTATTCTGTATTTGGTATAATTATTGGTGCTCGCTTAGGCCATTGTTTTTTTTACGATCCTCAATATTACTTTGCTAATCCTTTAAAGATACTGGCCATTTGGGAAGGTGGTCTTGCTAGCCATGGCGGCGGTTTAGGACTTATTATTGCATTAGGTATATACGCAAGAAAGTATCAAGAAAACTATTTATGGCTGCTCGACCGATTAGCTATTTGTACCGCACTCTTTGGTGTATTTGTTCGTTCAGCTAACTTTGTTAACTCTGAAATATTAGGCGTTGCCAGTGATGCGCCTTGGGCTATTATTTTCGCGCGTATTGATAATATACCTCGCCACCCTGCGCAACTTTATGAAGCGATTGCGTATTTACTGATTTTTATTATTCTCTTCTTTATCTATAAAAAATCAAAAGATAAAACGCCTAAGGGTTCATTATTAGGCTTATTTTTAATATTAACCTTCACCGCTCGATTTTTAATTGAGTCAGTAAAAGTTAAACAAGCTGCTTATGAGTCGATTTGGGCGTTAAATACCGGGCAAATGCTGAGTATTCCATTTTTTATCGCTGGTATCGTTTTATTAATATGGTCGTTATCTGCCAAGAACAAACTAAAATAAACTGAGTAGCATAATGAGTAAAAAATATTACGTGGTTTGGAAAGGATCAAAAACAGGTGTCTTTGACAACTGGACAACGGTTCAATCCGTAACATCAGGGCGTGCTGATGCTCAATTTATGGGGTTTCCTTCACAAGTTGAAGCAGAAGCCGCTTTTAAGTCAACTTACACCAAAGCATTAACCCAGCGATCCTTAAAAACACCACCACGCAACGGAGCTGAATACCCCGCTGCGGCTAAAACCGCAAGTTCATCATTGAGTCGAGCAACAGCTTCAGCAAAACCTGCTGGCAGCACAGTACGCAGCGATCGTGAAGTCACTAAAGCTAATATCGATATTTATTGTGATGGTGCGTGTTCGCCCAACCCTGGAAAATCAGGGACTGGTGTCGCTGTTTATCATCAAGGTGAAATTCATAGCCTTTGGTATGGTGCCTATAACGCCAATGGTACTAATAACACCGCTGAGTTAATTGGAATGTTACAAGCCTTTAAATTGGCGAAAGCTTATATTGAAGCTAATCCTGGTAGAACCATTCAAGTACTGTCTGATTCAAAATACTCCATCGACAGCATCACGAAATGGGCAACAGGATGGAAAAATAAAGGTTGGAAAAAAGCAAATGGCGAAGCGATTAAAAATCCAGAGTTAGTCAAGGTTTGCTATACACTCTATCAAGAAATTAAAAAACATATTGCTATTACTCATGTTAAAGGTCACGCGAATATTGAAGGTAATGAGCTCGCCGATCGCATGGCTGTACTTGCCAGAACGTCACAAGAAATGAATTTTGTACAATATCAGCAAACAATAAATATTCGCGAAATATTAGCAACCGAAGCGGGATAATAGATCAATATATAATGCGGCCATATAGTCAACGTTCTCATTGGTTAAATGCCGCATAACCTCAAAATAAATAGGAAAAATGCAACGATATTCAATTGTTTCTTTTTTCCTACTTTACTTAAATTTTTCGGTGCTTTGCTCAATCTAAGCTATACTCAACATTCTATTTCTTATCAGAAACGTAGCCATTATCAATCTCTCAAATCATACAATATCTTGTATATTCTCCCAATTAGGTATGAATAACGTCCAAGCAGATATAACAAGTTTTGCAGAGACTCATAAAGCTATTCCAGTAAGATTACCCTTGTATTAAGCAAAAATATAGAGCCGATCACAAGTCATTATTTTAAAAGAAGCCGTGCAGGAGGATGCTAACTGGTCTGAAATGACTTACAGCTTGGTTTGTTCATTAGGTTAATGCAAGAGCAATACATAGAAAATTAAACCTAGGCATAAACTTTTCAAATAGAATCGAGATAAAAGAATCATAAATAAAATAATCTACACATAAAGCACTTTATTTAACCTTAAAGTTGATTCCGCGCATTAATCTACTTTAATTATGCTTATATAAACAATATAGTGTTAAATAACAGAGTGTAAAAATCTATATAATGGAGATAATAAATGTCGGATAATAAAAAATACCGTTTAGTAACACGTAGTGATTTTGATGGTTTAGTTTGTGCTATTTTACTCAAACATATTAATTTAGTTGACGGTATTCTCTTTGTTCACCCCAAAGATATGCAAGACGGAAAGATAGCGGTTGGGCCAGATGATATTTCCACCAACTTACCTTATGTTGACGGTGTTCATATCGCTTTTGATCACCATCATAGTGAAACACTTCGTAATAAAAAACGAGATAACCATGTTATCGACCCTGATGCGCCTTCAGCTGCTCGCGTTGTTTATGACTACTACGGTGGCCTAGAAACTTTCCCCGCAAGTTGGACAAGCATGATGGAAGCGGTAGATAAAGGTGATTCAGCACAATTTAATAAAGAAGAAGTTTTGCATGCCAAGCGATGGGAATTACTTAATTTCATTATGGACTCACGCACAGGTTTAGGCCGCTTCAGAGAGTTTCGGATTTCGAACTATGAACTGATGATGGACTTAATTGATTTTGGTAAAGATCACAACATTGACCAATTACTCGCACTCCCTGATGTTAAGGAACGCACCGATCTTTATTTTGAGCATGAAGAAAAATTTAAAGAGCAAATTAAGCGCTGTGCAACCGTACACAATAACTTAGTTGTGCTGGACTTAAGAGAAGAAGAAATTATTTACTCGGGTAATCGTTTTGTTATTTATGCCTTATTTCCACAATGTAATATTTCAATTCATGTTATGTGGGGGCTTAAAAAACAAAATACTGTTTTTGCTACCGGTAAATCTATTTTTGATCGCAGTGCAAAAACAAATGTCGGTGAACTTATGTTGAAATACAATGGTGGTGGGCATAATGCGGCGGGAACCTGTCAAGTTCCACATGATCAAAATGAAGCTTGCCTTGCCGAACTTATTGCGACGATTAATGCCGATGGCTAAGTCGCATTAGTCAGACTCACGGCTCAATAATAGCTTACTATTGCCGTCAAAAATGATGGTAATAGTAAATCGCTAATCAAAAATATTAATAGCCTTTATTCCAGTCAATATAAAAAGGTATCTGGTCGTTACTTCGATATTGTTTAATGTTCTTGGTCACTATTTCACCTGCACTTTCAAAATGTGTCGGCGCAGAAATATGGGGAAGAACCGTTATTTTTTCATTCGACCATAAATCATCACTTTTATCTAAAGGCTCTTGTTCAAAAACATCTAGAATTGCATGTTCAAGATTGCCATTGGCTAAGTGATTAATAAGGTCGTGATTAGCGACGATACCCCCTCGAGCAAAGTTAATAATACTGGCGCCTTGCGGTAGGTTTGTCAGCAGATCATCGTTGATGAGTTGGTAGGTCGCTGAAGTAAGTGGTAGTAAACAAATTAAGATATCTGTTTGCCTAACCATAGTCACTAATCCCTCGTCTCCTGAATAGCATGTAATGCCATTAATTAACTTATCACTTTGACTCCAACCAAGCACATTAAAGCCATTTTCATGCAAACGTAACGCGCTCAACTTACCTAATTGACCTAAACCTAAAATACCTAAGGTGCGCTCTTGTGGCAGTAAATAGCGATGTTGTAGCCACTGCGCTGATTTTTGTTGTTGTAAGTATTTTGGCATATCACGATGTAAATAAAGCACCCAAGTTAAGACCGCCTCACTCATGGTTTGCGCTAATATTGGATCAATTAAACGCACAAGTTTAAAACTTGGCGTTGGTTTATTATCACTTAATTGCGAAACTAGCGCATCGACCCCTGCCCATAGGCTCTGTACCCATATGAGTTTGGGGTATTGAGACAAGATATTAGCATCTGGATTAGCAACAATAGCGATTTCGCATTGAAGCTTTTGCTCAACAGACAAGTCTTTATCAAGCTTAATTGCTTCATTTGGCAGCTTAGTTGATAATAGCGCTAACCAAGCATCCTGCTCTTGGTGGGCAAGTTGACTAACAAAAGTAATAACAGCCATTGTTAAATGTTTCCTCTTAGCATTATTCTTTTAAAACCATATCAATACACATTACGGCAGCAAGGATCAGCTTTCTAATCGGGTGATCTTCAGGAACATCAGCAGAAATTTCTAATGCGTAATTGTCTGCACTGGTAAATAACTCTTTACCTATGCCACCCCATTCTTTCGATATATGAGCAAGTTCATCATTGCCATCCATAAAGCGAAAATTCCAACCAACCCAGTTGCCCTTTAACTGACAGACAAGTTGGTCTTGGTTATCAAAGATATCGAATTTTCCACCGATTGAAAATAATTTTTGTTTAAAGTAACCAACCGCATTACCGTCACAATCAAAAACAGTTACTTTTGAAATAAATAAAGAGATACCACGCTGAATTCGGATGATACGCTGATCGTCAGGCGTACGTATTTGAACATCAAAAGGTGTCATGGTTTTGTAGTCAGTGAAACGCAGCATTTTAGTAAAAAAGCCTAAATTAGGCTCTCGACATTCCATGATGATATCCCCTGTTTCAGGATCATAAATGTCGTAATTATTTGCCGCTTTAAATAGGCCAACATGCTCTTTGATTATATAAGTATTCTTATTAATTCTAGTATTCATTAAACGCTCACTCCGTGAGTTTAGCTATTGTTGTTATTACGAAAATCATTGATGATAATAGTTGTCTTTGCTTTTATATTGATTGAAATTACCATTAAACCATACAAATTGACGTTATTTAGTCGCTTTAATCACTTGCTCTAAATAGGTAGACATTTCAGTTAATACTTTATTCTTACTGGGTTTTATTGTGGCATATAACGCGTATAAAAAACTCTGTGTGTTATGTAATTTAATTAACCCTTGTTCACTTTGATAAACATCTTGCCATTGATTGAAAGGAGCAGGATCAACCACTTTAATAAGCCAAAGGTTAAAATCATCAGCAGAGTATTGTTCTCGTAAAAAAACATATATAACAGCCATAGCGATACGTTTTGACTCTCCTTGAATATATGAATGTTGATCATTAGCAGTAAGTTGGCTAGCTAAAGCGACCAGTATCTTATCGAGTTGCGCTTTGTTAACTTTAGGGTTTAACGCCAATTGCAGCATAAGGTCTGCAGCGTGAGCGATACTATGTTGCCAGCCAGTTTTAGTTGAAAAACCGCGATAATCTTTTACATTAGTTAAAAAACTCGTACCGACATTGACTAAATAGTCTCTTTGGTCAGCGGTTAAAAAAGGTGAGTGCCTATCGACACGAACCACTTCAGCTAATACCAAGATTGAGAATGACTGATAGACACCAAAGGTGTCAGTTACTTTCGATTCTAAAACACGAGTTAAGTAGTTAAACATTTTAATATGTATTGCTTGGCTAAGGTGTTCGTTTCGCAACCAATAACTTAATGCTTCAAAAGCGACACCATCTCTTATTTCAGCATCTGGGCTTGCTAAACAAGCCAGTAATTGTAGTGCTAAAGCTTCTTTATCTGCTTTGTTTTCAAGGGTAAATTTATCTTCTTTGAGTTGTAGTAGATTTTTTTTATGCCATTGCTTCGATAAACACTGTTTATTGACTTGCTGCGCATTGATCAATACTTCATTAGCAGAGAAGGCAGAGCTACTGATAAAAAGCATTAATATTATTGGTATTTTTAATGAAAATTTCATTTTACATCCTTTTAAAGTTATTTAATTATCTTAAAAATAAGCACATCAGGATACCACCACATCGGCAAAAAAAACATAAAATGAAGACGTTAGTGAGTTGTATTGAGAAAGGATTTAAGAACGATAGTAATTAACAGAGTTTGCATATAGCAATCATTGGTGGTTTAAACTGATGACTTGCTTTTCAGCTAAGGCAATTAACGTTTCTAATTCACCACTTTGTTGCAGACGCATTATTTCTTGGTTAATAAGAGCAACCAAATTTTTATTTTTCTGATGTATATAATGATAAAGAGGAAAAACAGCTAATGGCTTTTTTGCAGGAATTATGTTTTGGTAACCCAACTTTTTCAAGATTAGCTGACCGTCTATAGTATTGGTCAAGACAACATCAACTAAGCCACTTTGTAATATTTTAAACATATTTTCAGTGCTATTCATTTCGACAACATTACTTAAGCCATTCGTTATATTATCGGTGTGTTTTACACCTCTAATTTTGGCCAATTTATATCTTTTTAAATCATCTTTACTGACAATATTGAGCTGCTTACTTGCTAGGCTAAATGGCATAGTTTGCAAAGAATAATAAGGAGTAGGAACTCTGATCATTTCTTTGTTCTCATCTGCGTAGGACCAAATTCTCATTATTTCGCCATCACTTTGGCCGATACTCGCTAACAATTCCGCTCTTTTAGCGGGTAAAGGCGTAATAGTAATATCTATTCCAATATTTTTATAAATTTGAGGTAAAACAATCCGACCGACTTCTTGTTCGATCAGTAATTCAATAGAAGCAAAATTGTAGTGGAGAGCTTTAGGCAGTAATAGATAACTATGCTTTGGATTAATGGCTGAATTATCATATGAAATATTAGTAGGTGTAACTATTGAGTGAGCAAGTACATTTGGAGATACCATCAAAATGAAGCATATACCAATAAGTAAAAAATAAAGACTGAATATTACTTTCACTTGGACTACCACCTTCAAATTAATGCTTATAAAGTATAATCCTTTTGGTAACGACCTCCTTGTTTTTCTTGAAAACTTTACTTATGCAGAGCCTATTCGATAGGACCATAATATAAATTGGCGGGTAAAATGACAAGTAAAACCTTAAAATGCGGCCCGGCATACTTTGCTCAGTCAGATATAATAGCTATCTAGTGGCACATAACAATATCGCAAAAGGTTAACAATCGGGGCAAAATTTAAACATAAAAGCCTACTGTTCGATTAACTAGACCGGTCACGTGATACTCGTTTTAGCTAAGGCATGACTTCGCGTCATGCGAGTCGTGGTTTAGTCATAGGCCTACCTTTTCATACTCTAGGTTGCATATTAGCGACTTACGCAATGAACAACACGTAATATTTTTCACTCTGACCTAGTGTTTTATTCACAAGACTAAAGCGGCGACAAGACAAGCTAGCTTTAAAATAAAAAACCCGCTAGATAGCGGGTTTTAAAGGTGAATTAATCAGACTAAACTTACTGATATAAAATAATCAACATTGATATTTATTGTACCGGGATATTAATAGTACCCGTAACAATGTCACCCGCTTTTGTTTGATAAGCATATTCAAACGTTAGACTATTTTCCGAGCTATCTAAATCATCAGAAGCGTATATAGACGTTGAGGCGCGGTAAACTTTCTGATTGTCTGATTGAGCAGTTCCTGTTTCAATCGACGTTTGAAGACTTTCGGTAATTAATGTTTCATTTTCAGCAAGTTTGACTAGTCCCAATGGTGAAACATTATAAGTATTACTATCTCTAACAAGAGTAAAATTTCTTACTGAATTATAACTGACGCCGTCTTCTGTTACCGAGTAAAGGCGCATTGAAAAGCTTTGTAACGTTTCAATTGATGATGGTAGATATAAATAAACACTGCGATCATAATTTGAAGGTGAAGAACTATCACCCGCTGAATTGGAGAGAGTAATCGCATTACCGTTGCTGGTAAAATTATTGTTATCTAAATGTACGTCATTAATATCAAAGTCATCATTATTTTCGATATAAAACGAAAGTGAATCATTATTAACATCGACAGACTTTTCTGTAGACTTCACAACTAAGTTACCGACATTGTATTGGTAATTTTGGCCTTTAGGCAAAGAGTTAACCGGCGTAATCGTAAGTTTGGTGTCATTTAAACTCGTCTCAAATGAAACAGGAATATCTACCATGCCACTAACAACTGTAGTGCCGGGTAAAATAACATCAGTCGATGAATCATTACCTTTAACAACGGTAAAACCAGAAGTATTAATAAGTGATAAGCTACTTACTGATGCGGTAATAGCTTGAGAGTAGAATACACTGAAACTTTTATCTATATAGTTTACTTCATTTGCCGCAATAACGACCTCTAAAGAAGAGCTATCATTAGTAACAACTCTTGGCATAACAGCTAACTCAACAACGTCAGTATTAGCGATGTTATAACAACAGTTTTCTAAAGCACCTGAGATGTTGACTCTTAAGCTGTCATCATCGTTCTTATTCAGTGCTATTGAAGCACTTTGATAATATATATCGTTTGCCATAAATGAAGGGATTTCTACTCGTGAGTAATCGCCAAACATTGCTGAAATCACATACTGTTGTGTTGCAGCATCAAAAGTAGAAGTCGTCTGTGTACCCGCAGAATCTGTTGAGAATAACTCAGCACCTAAAATAACATTCGCACTTGCATCAATCATTGTAATGCGAAATTCAATCTCTTTTAACGGCATTTTTTCTTCAACATAAAGCGTTAATGATTCATCACTATTCGATGATAAAAAATATAATTCATTACTACTAATGTTGTTATTTAACTCAGGATTATAATCTATTTCACCATCTTTATTGAGATCTAAGTTGACTCTAACCATAATATTGAGAAACTTTGGTATGGTGATATGGTAAACGCCATTGGCTTCATTATAAGTCGAGTGGTGTTGATACTTATTTGACCTTGAACTAGTACCGTAATGAGATGAAGCTTTAAACGCTAATCCAGTAAGAGGCAATCCTGATGTTTTATTAATAACAGTTATTTGCATATCTTTAGCTGTAGAAACTTCAAATTGACCAAAATCATTGGCCGTATTGACTGCATTTGAATGACCCGTATTAATGAAATATGCACGTGATAAAAATTCATTATTGCTACTTTCAATAATCATTTCAATATCAGAATTAGCAGGAAGGTTTTCTAGTTTAAACTCGCCACCGTTGAAGCTAACGCTATCGACGAGGACAACATCAGCGGCAATAATTGTAATGTTCGTGGCTGATACGGCTTGATTATCCAATGCATTAACAACAATCCCCGTTAATGCAACAGAAGCGGCAGGAGTACCAGGATTGATAGAATTGTTAGTGCCACTAAGAATTTCATTTTGTGCTTGGATTGCTTGCACTACATCTTCGTTATTATTGTCGTTTTCTACTTCTAAACATGCTGTTAATAAACATAAAGAAACGCTTATCATCACTAGATTTACATACTTCAATTTTACTTTCCTTTTAAAATTTAGAAGGGAAATAGAATTAAACAATCTTTGTCGTATCGAATTCCCTTCAATAGAGCGAAAATGTTAACACATAATTAAATAACAGTTAACAACCTTGGTGTAATTATTGATGTTAATCATAAATAAAAATAGGATTTAACATTGGACGACTTAATTAACATACCAGTTATCTGACAAGTCTCGTATAAAAAAATTATGGAATAACGGCTTGGGGGTTACGCTATGGTTTAATGCTCATTTATGCAAAAGCGCTCTTTGTGCTCAAATAGACTTAGGCGTTCACCCCTCTTTTGGTGTAGCCAACCCTCTTTTGGTGTAGTCAACCCCCGACAATCAAACCCTTTAACAAAACCAAAGCGGATAAATTAAAGTGAGTGTCCTTCTAATATGACGAGAATCGATATTGAAATAAATTCAGCATGAACTCAAGCTTCTTCATCATGACCCCAAATTCCATCATCCTGAACCCAACCTCCGTTATCCTGAACCCTTACTTAGTCATCCTGAATCCATACACCGTCATCCTGAACTTGTTTCAGGATCTCGACATTAACAATTCAAAGCCCAGAGACTGAAATAAATTCAGCATGACGATAGTGGATACTGAAATAAATTCAGCATGACGTGAGTAGATACTGAAATAAATTCAGCATGACGAGAGTGGATACTGGAATAAATTCAGCATGACGAGAGTGGATACTGAAATAAATTCAGTATCCACTCAAACGCCATCATTCTGAACCCAACCTCCGTCATCCTGAACTTGTTTCAGGATCTCGTCCTTAACAACTCAAAGTCCAGATACTGAAATAAATTCAGCATGACGATAATGGATACTGAAGTAAGTTCAGCATGACGTGAGTGGATACTGGAATAAATTCAGTATGAAGGCAAACTCCATCATCCTGAACCCAAGCGCCGTCATCCTGAATTTATTTCAGGATCTCGACATTAACAACTCAAAGACCAGACACCAACAATAGACAATCTTCAAACCAGAAATTTAGAGTGAGTGTCTGTTTAATATTGTATGTTTAATAATCGAGTAATTTTCGGTTATTGCCAAAACGCTGAGACACCCAGTTTTGCAATAAGCTATTGCAAAACTGAATAAAGGGTAAGTTTGAGCGAGAAGCGGATCTTTGAATCGATAGCTGTAAAGGTCATAACAAAGCTTAGATAAACAAATCAATTCATAGTGCAATCGACCTAAAGATACAATCGATTGAGATATGTGTTAGCGTTAAACGGTTGGACTCTTCGTTTAGCAAATGCTTTAAGTCATTTATGAAAATAATCGGCTTTAGCCTAATTAAATCAACGTCATTTTTTCAACAGTGAAGCAATGAATAATACTTATTGCTTCACTGTTGTTTGTAGATGGACTGAGGAAATCAAAAAATGTCTGAGTATGCTGATATAATCATCAATGCGACGCCCCCCCCCTTAATTACACTAGATAAAAATTTAAGGATAGTCACTGCAAACGATTCTTTTTATACGTTTTTTCATGTCAAGTCTGAAAATGCCATCGGATACCTCATATACGAGTTAGACAATAAACAATGGGATATTCCTGCGCTGCGAGAACTATTAGAAACAATTTTACCCCAGAAAACCAGTTTTAATAGCTACCTAGTTGAGCACAATTTTGCCAATATAGGTCGGCGAATCATGCTGATGAATGCCCAACAGATTGAAGAAGATGAAGATAGAGAACTGATTATTTTATTGTCCATGGAGGACGTCACCGAGCGAGTAGATGAATTAGTCACCGCCAACGAAGAGAAAGACAAGCTAGAAGATGATTTAGTCATCGCCAACAAAGAGAAAGACAAGCTAGAAGATGATTTAGCCATTGCTAACGAAGAAAAAGACAAGCGAGCAGATGAATTAGTCATTGCTAACGAAGAGAAAGAGCATCTCCTACAAAAGATAAGACGTGCAGCCAGTGTTTTTACCCATACCCAAGAGAGCATCATGATAACCGATGCAACTGCGACTATTACTGAAGTCAACGATACATTCAGCCGCATCACTGGTTATGATTCTAAAGATGTACTGGGAGAAAATTCAAGGATCCTCCAATCTGGATGTGAATCGCCAGAATTTTTTAGGGAAATGTGGGATACGCTGCAAACACAGGGGCATTGGCGTGGCGAGATATCGAACCGTCGTAAAAATGGTCAAATATTTCCCGCAATGCTATCCATTAGTGCTGTAAAAAATGCTGATGGTCTTACGCAACACTACGTTTCATTATCCACTGACATTTCATCTATAAAGGCTTATCAAGGGCAATTGGAACGCATTACTCATTACGATCTACTAACCAATTTGCCTAATCGCGTATTAGTGGCAGACCGCATTACACAAGCTATGGTGCAATGCCAACGTGGTAGTCAGTCATTAGCCGTTGCCTTTATGGACTTAGATGGCTTCAAAGACGTCAATGACAAGTATGGCCATAATATGGGGGACGAGTTGCTTATTGCAGTGTCACAACAGATGCAAGCAGCTTTACATGAAGATGACACGCTCGCACGTATTGGCGGTGATGAATTTATCGCAGTAATGATTAATTTAGAAAAGCCTGAAGATAGTGTGCCGGTATTAGAATGTCTACTAAAGGCCGCAGCTAATCCTGTTACCGTGGGCGATGTCATCATGCAAGTTTCAGTGAGTATGGGTGTCGCCTTTTATCCGCAAGACGGTGTGGAAGCAGACCCACTCATACGTCGTGCCGACCAAGCCATGTATGTTGCCAAGCAAGAAGGTAAAAACCGTTATCACCTGTTTGATACTGCAAAAGATAATTTAATTAATACGCAACGAAAAAGTATCAACGATGTTCGTACAGCTATGGCTAGTGACGAGTTTGTGCTGCACTATCAACCCAAGGTGAATATGCAGACTGGCGATGTGATAGGGGTAGAAGCGTTAATCCGCTGGCAGCATTCAGTACGTGGCTTAGTTCCGCCTTTAGATTTTTTACCTGTGATAGAAGGTCATGCCATAAGTTTAGAACTGGGTGAATGGGTTATAGATAGGGCATTAAGCCAAATAATCCAATGGCGAAGCATGGGAATAAATCTCCCAGTCAGTGTCAACATTAGTGCCTATCAAGTACAACAAAGTAACTTCACAACTCGCTTAGCTACATTGCTAGCGCTCCATCCTGAAGTGGCCCCCAACTGTTTAGAATTAGAAATACTCGAAACTAGTGGCTTACATGATATCAGCCAAGTGTCAGCGACTATGAATGCATGCCGTGAGCTTGGCGTACGCTTTGCTTTAGATGACTTCGGCACGGGCTATTCGTCACTTACCTATCTTAGACGCCTGCCAGCGCACTTAATTAAAATCGACCAAACCTTTGTACGGGAGATGTTAGAAAATGCTGATGATTCCACTATTGTTGAAGCTGTAATAGGATTAGCTAAAGCATTCCGGCGTGACGTGATTGCTGAGGGCGTAGAAACTATTCCTCATGGATTAGCATTATTAAAACTTGGTTGTCATTTGGCGCAGGGTTATGGCATTGCTCGACCCATGCCTGCCATTGATATTCCCAAATGGGTATCTAACTGGAAAGCCGATGATTCTTGGCAGATATGATGCTTAAAGTCTGATATTTGACTTAATTTCATGCTAACGGGGTCTTTAAAACTTACTTGCTATTTAAAATATAAAATTTCGTTTCACATCAAGAGCGAAGTTGCTCTTGAAGACAACACATTGTTCGAACACGGCAGAATAAAAATCATAGACTTCTCATTCACTCACTAAAAGGCGCTTAATGTCGGAGAACACTAAAGTTGAAAACTTTCTATAACTGAAATAAGCGACTCGTTGACAATCGAAAGCTATTTACCTGCGGGGTCGATGGAGTTTCATTTTTGGATCTGAAACAGTCGATTGCACTAGGACCAGTGAACGGCGGCAATGGTGACAAATAAGATCGTTAAAACCAGTTTTTTTCGAGCTACCGCTACGACCGCTATTGGCACTTTTAAGTAGGTCATATTCAGTGCTTACTATTCCAGTTTAGTAGCTATATTTTGGGTTATTAAACAGAAATAAAGATAATAATTCTACCTTAACAACTAAAGGCCCAGATACTGAAATAAATTCAGTATGACGAGAATGGATACTGAAGTAAATTCAGCATGCACTCAAACGCCATCATGCTGAAGCCAACCTCCGTCATCCTGAACCCAACCTCCGTTATCCTGAACCCGTACTCCGTTA
>NZ_JACGWC010000026.1:0-51840 GCF_014077545.1 Colwellia sp. BRX10-1 | reverse complement strand
ATGTCAACGTTTTATTTAATTTAATTTGAAGTTCTTTTCGAAGATTCAAACCTTATCTATAAAACGTTAAGTTAACTACTTTACTCTAAAGTGATGTAGATAACTTATCAAAACAGCTCTTTCGTAGTTCATTTTGACTGAACCCCTTGGAACTGGAGCGCATTCTAGACATTTCTCGCTGGGCGTCAACCCTTTTTTGTAATAACTTTGAAATAAATGCTTATTCGCTCGATTAACGTACAAACTGTATTTTTATTGTGGTTTAATCAAACAACTAATGCCTTTTGCTCACAAAGCTGGTGCTACAGATAGTTAATTACTGCTGTTATTTATCTTTCGAGTTATCAACCGTATTAAAGTCTTCATCTTTGTCATCACCGACGACATCTTCTAATTTTAACTTATTAACAGAGCGGATAGTCGTAAACGGCCCCGAGCAAGCATAGAAGCCAAATACGATAAGTAAAACATTCTCTGGGCTAGAAGCGATAATGACAAAGGCGAGTACAATGAGCAAAACCACAAAAAAATTAACTTTCCCCTTCCAATCGACTTCTTTAAAACTGTTGTAACGAAAGTTACTGACCATCAATAATCCTGCAAGCATAGTAATAATGCCAACAACAATGCCATAGTCTTGGCCATTTATTTGATATTCTGCACCAACCCAGACCAAACTGGCAATAACTGCCGCGGCCGCGGGGCTTGCTAAACCTTGGAAAAAGCGTGCATCAGCAATACCAACCTGCGTATTAAAACGTGCTAAACGAAGTGCTGCACAGGCAACAAAGACAAAAGCGGCTAACCAACCAAATTTTCCGTAACTCGATAACGCCCAATTATAAGCGACAAGTCCGGGGGCTATACCAAAAGAGACCATATCAGCCATACTGTCATATTCGGCACCAAATTCACTTTGTGTATTTGTCATCCGAGCAACGCGCCCATCTAAACCATCAAATATCATGGCAATGAATATTGCTACAGCTGCACTAATAAAATGACCATTCATTGAGGAAACTATGGCAAAAAAACCAGAAAAAAGTCCTGCGGTTGTTAATAGGTTAGGTAATAGGTAAATACCTTTCGAAGGAGTACTGGTATTTGTTTTTTTATCATTCATTATTGTTACAACGCTTGTTTAAAAATATATAGGTATAGTTAATCAAATCTAACATAAAAAACTATCATGGGTATATTAGAGAGTAATAGCATAATAATTCCTCGTTATAATTTGTAAAGTCCCAATTGTATTGTTATATAAAGTATTAGGATTTTTTTTCTATAGTTAATAGGTGACCAATGAGTTTTCGTATTCTGTTATTTGGGCTGATATTTTATTTTGGCTTTTGTTCGGCGAGTGAACTAATGGTCTATCGTTGGGTAGATGAAAACAATGTTGTTCATTTTAGTCAGCATCAACCTGTTGGTGATGAGTACACCCAATTTTTAGTGTCTAATCAGTCAAGTGTAACTAGTCGCGCAGACATTATTACCAACCCGCTAGTTTCTGATGACGATGTGATCTCTCAACAAAATCAAGATAACCTCACGGCGACTATAAACAGACCTGAAAAATGTCTAGAGGCACAAGAAAATATTGCCATGTTAATGGCTTTTGATAAGGTCCAATATACGGATGAAAAAGGTAGTAAACAGATATTAACAAAAACAGAGAAACAACAGCAATTAGCGATAAACCAAAAACGCACAGAAGTTTACTGTGCGTCTTTAAGTGAAATGCCATGATACAAATTAGTTAGTGCGTAAAAACTAATTCACCGTCACTGACTTCAATACTTATCTCTGCCTTGTTTTTAAAGGCTCCTGACAATATTTTTTGAGCTAATGGGTTTTCAATTTTTTGTCTAATTACCCTTTTCAACGGTCTTGCTCCAAATAGGGGATCAAATCCAGCCAAAGAAATCAGCGCAAGTGCTTCTTGGCTAATTGATAGCTTAATATCTTGGTCTGCTAAACGATCTCTTAGACCGTCAATTTGTATTGCTGCTATTTTTTCTATCTGTTGTGATATTAATGGATGAAAAACAACTGTTTCATCAATGCGATTAATAAACTCAGGCTTAAAATGTAAACTCACTTCTGACATTACCTTAGATTTCATTTCTTCATACTGACCGTCATCAGCAAATTTTTGAATGTGATCAGAGCCAATATTAGAAGTCATAATGATAACAGTGTTTTTAAAATCAACAGTTCGCCCTTGACCATCCGTTAAACGTCCATCATCGAGCACTTGTAATAATATATTAAAAACATCACTGTGCGCTTTTTCAATTTCATCAAGAAGAATAACAGAATAAGGTTTGCGTCGAACAGCTTCAGTTAAATAGCCCCCTTCTTCATACCCTACATATCCGGGAGGAGCCCCCACTAACCGAGAAACTGAATGTTTTTCCATAAATTCAGACATATCGACACGAATAAGTGCATCTTCACTGTCAAAAAGATAATGGGCTAATGCTTTCGTAAGTTCGGTTTTACCCACACCAGTAGGACCTAAAAATAAAAACGATCCTATCGGCTGGCTTGGATCGGCAAGCCCAGCTCTTGAACGTCGGATAGCATTCGAAACACTGATAACCGCTTCGTTTTGTCCTATAACTCGCTGATGCAAGTTATCCTCCATTTGCAGTAACTTATCGCATTCTTCTTCAAGCATCTTAGAAACAGGAATACCCGTTGCTCGACTTAATACATCAGCAATTTCAACTTCAGTGACTTTATTTTTTAATAACGTCATTTCTTGCATTTCTGCTTGGCTTGCTAAGTCGAGTTGTTTTTCTAATTCCGGTATTTTGCCATATTGTAATTCTGACATTTGGTTAAGATCGCCCAATCGTCGGGCAGCCTCTAAGTCAAGCCGAGCTTGTTCTAAATCTGTTTTAATAGCCTGTGTACCATGTAAAGCAGCCTTTTCAGTTTTCCAAATCTCGTCTAACTCATCAAAATTAGTCTGACAAACGCTAAGATCCAATGAGATCAGTCCTAAACGTTTTTTAGAAGCCTCATCTGAATCTTTCTCTAATGCCCGTTGTTCTAATTTCAGTTGAATGATACGCCGCTCTAATCGGTCTAAGTCTTCAGGCTTAGAATCTATTTGCATACGAATACTAGAAGCCGCTTCATCTATAAGATCAATCGCTTTATCAGGTAATTGTCTATCACTGATATAACGATGTGACAAAGTAGCAGCGGCGACTATGGCTGGATCGGTAATATCAACACTGTGATGAAGTTCGTAACGCTCTTTTAAACCGCGCAATATGGCAATCGTATCTTCAACACTAGGCTCTTCGATTAATATTTTTTGAAAACGACGCTCTAAGGCTGCATCCTTTTCAATATATTGACGATATTCGTCCAATGTTGTCGCGCCGACACAATGTAAATCACCACGGGCAAGTGCTGGTTTTAACATATTTCCAGCATCCATCGCGCCATCAGATTTACCTGCACCGACCATGGTATGAAGTTCATCAATAAATAAAATGACTTGCCCTTCTTCTTTGGCTAGCTCACTCAATACCGCCTTTAAACGTTCTTCAAATTCACCACGATATTTAGCGCCAGCAACCAAAGCACCCATATCCAATGACAATACCCGCTTACCTTTTAACCCTTCAGGAACTTCATGATTAATGATACGTTGTGCTAACCCTTCGGCGATGGCTGTTTTACCAACACCTGGCTGACCAATTAATACCGGATTATTTTTCGTACGACGTTGTAAAACTTGTATCGTGCGACGTATTTCATCATCTCGGCCAATAACGGGATCTAGTTTGCCCTGCTCGGCAAGCTCTGTTAGGTTCACCGTATATTTATCAAGTGCTTGTCGAACATCTTCAGCATTAGGCTCATCAACTTTTTGACCGCCACGCACATGTAATATTGCATCTTGAACACGTTGTTCACTTGCCCCAAGCGACTTTAATATTTGGCCTAGTTTTCCTTTGTCTTCAATAGCGGCAAGGATAAAAACATCAGAAGATATATACTTATCACCCATTTTTTGTGCGAACTTATCGCAGAGGTTAAGTAAGTTCCCCATAGCAGAAGAAAGTTGTACGTCGCCACCCGATCCAGAAACTTGCGCAAGTTGTTCTATAACCGTCTCGACTTGTGATCGCAGTGAAAGAACATTAATTCCTGCACTTTTCAATAAGGGTATAATGCTACTCGCGTTCTGATTTAATAGCGCTAACATGATATGCACGGGTTCTATAAATTGATGATCCCGACCTAATGCTATTGACTGTGCGTCTGAAATAGCGACTTGAAATGCTTGGGTTAATCTGTCTAAACGCATGAGGCTCTCCTGCCTAACAAAGAAAAATATTCTTTTATACCTTATAGATAAGGATATAATTGAAATTTTTCAAGGAACAAAATGAAAAGCTTTTGATTTGAAATAAGATTTAGTTTGTTTTTTAAACTTATTTTCGACAAATGATGGAAACCATTCGTCCGGTAATGGTATCTCGTCGATAAGAGTAGTACTGCTGTTCATTAGAATAGGTACAATGGTTTAAATGATGAACCTTATTAATACCGAGCGTATTTAGTTGGATTCTTGCTATCATTGCTAAATTGGCTAGGTATTTACCTTTATGTTTTTCCAGCGCTAATGGTTCATTTATAGCAGTGAAAGCCGATACAAATTTTTCTGACTGACTTTCAAAGGCACACTTTACTTCTTGCCCTACTTCAAAAGCATATTCACCAATACAAGGCCCCAACCAAGCAATGATATTTTCATTGTCTGTTTTCATATTATTGACGGTATTGGTAATAATATTTTTAGCTAAGGGTTTCCAACCACCATGGATTGCAGCAATTTCACTGCCGTCTATCGCAGTTAATAATATCGGTAAACAATCAGCAGTCATCACGGCTAAAGCAATATTCTTTTGCCGAGTGATTATCGCATCAGCTACTAAAGGCGTTTTTGAATAAGATTCTATGGTCACAACTTTATTACCATGAACTTGTTCAAGCCATTGAATTTTTGTATTAAGCGGTAAGTATGCGAGTAACGAAGCTCTATTTTTATTGACATTAACCAAGTCATCACCAACATGTTCGCCCAAGTTAAATTGGCCGTATACTGAAGAATAGCTATGATTAGAGGATAACGATTTTTTTTGAGGATGGAGTCTTGTCGTAGTAAAAGCCAGTACATTAAGTACTGGCCATTCTATATTGTAGAGACTGTTATAAATAGTCGTCTGTTGCGTTGATTTTCGAATCTTCACGCAAAACATTTGTTAAATTAACCATATCCTCTGGAATAGGTGCATGCCAAGTCATTTCTTCACCCGTTATAGGGTGAAATAATGACAACATTGCCGCATGTAATGCTTGGCGCTTAAAACTACGCAATAAATCCCGCAAATCTTCTGTCGCATTTTTAGGAGGACGTGGACGACCACCGTAGTTAGGATCTCCAATCAATGGATGGGTTATATGCGCCATATGAACACGAATTTGATGTGTACGACCCGTTTCAAGACGTAATCTTAAACGTGTGTGTAAACGGAATTTTTCCATTACACGATAATGCGTTACCGATGGACGTCCAAAAGGACTAACAGCCATGTGTGTTCTTTTGGTTGAATGACGACCTATAGGTTCATCAACCATACCACCAGCTGTCATTAGACCATTAGCAATCGCTTCATACTCACGCGTTATTTCACGCTCTTGTATAGCATCGACTAAGTTTGTTTGCGCTGCAATTGTTTTAGCAATAACCATCAAACCCGTTGTGTCTTTATCTAGTCTATGGACGATACCGGCACGAGGGACAACATCAAGCTGTGGGCAATGATACAATAAAGCATTAAGTACCGTGCCATCAGGATTACCTGCACCTGGGTGAACTACAAAACCAGCAGGTTTATTAATAACTATAATATCGTCATCTTCATAAACAATATTTAAAGGAATATTTTGTGGTTCAAATCGCACGTCGCCTTCAACTTCAGTTGATATTTTGATCACTTCCCCGCCAAACATTTTCTCGCGTGGTATTATCAAAATAGCGCCGTTTAAAGTAACGTGACCTGCTAAGATCCATTCTTTTATGCGAGAACGAGAATATTCAGGGAACATCTCAGCTAATGTTTGGTCGAATCGTTTACCTAAACAAGTTTCAGGAACCGTATCTGTATGTTGAATTATTTCAGCCATTAAAATTTCTATTTAACTCTCTATAAATTTACTATGAATTAGCGCTGTGCAAGGCAAGTATGCTAGGTTAGAATGCCAGTGTTTATTTTACCTCTTTGCTCTATTAATTACATTAAGTAATTTGCAAAGGGCGTATATTTATTTAACTAATACCTTTAACTAAAACAAAGTAGTGATAACAAAGTCTATGCAAAATTTGACAATAAAAATGATAATACTAGTGCTTTCATTAGGGCTAGCGGCGTGTTCATCATCAAACAAAACCGACATTGAAAAAGTACCAGACAAGTCAGCACAAGCATTGTTCACCGATGCTAGAACTGCGCTTGATAGTGGCTTATATCAACGAGCTATCCAGATTTTATCAGCAATTGACTCACGCTTTCCATTTGGTCCTATCTCTCATCAAGTGCAATTAGACTTAATTTACGCTTATTATAAGAGTGGTAATTCAGCTCAAGGTATTGCTTTGGCGGATCGTTTCCTGCGTTTAAATCCTGATCATGTCAATCTTGATTATGTTTATTACATGCGAGCGTTAATCAATATTTCAACTGAAGAGAACCTTTTTCAAGAATTAGCAGGCATTGATCGTTCAGACAGAGATCCAACAGCTGCTCGCGAAGCATTCAAAGACTTTAAAACGATTTTGACTGAGCTACCGCAAAGCAAATATGCCGCTGATGCACGCAAACGTATGATTGGTATAAAATCACGTTTAGCTAAGTATGAATTAACAGTAGCTCGTTTTTATATGAAACGTGATGCTTGGGCCTCAGCAGCAAATCGTGGTAAGTACATTGTTGAATACTTCTCGCCTAGCCAGGAAGTGGAACAAGCCTTAGAGATTATGATTGAGTGTTACGACAAGTTAGATTTAATGGATTTAAAAATTAATGCGAAGCAAGTCTTAGCAGCAAATTATCCAAATAATAAGTTTTTAACTCGTTAAGTTTTAACTGTTTATTAGCATTGAAATAAAAGCTATAAAATTTGCCTTATCAATAATAAGGTTTAAATTAATAAAAAGCCCATTGAGATATAATACTCAATGGGCTTTTTTTATGATGGGATTAACTGATAAAATTAAATAGCGGCTTCATCTTCTTCACCCGTACGGATTCTGATCACCCGCTCAACATCAGTGATAAATATTTTTCCATCACCAATTTTACCGGTTTGCGCTGTTTCTATAATAGCATTAACACAACGCTCAACTTGTTCTGTGGTGACAACAATTTCTAATTTTACTTTCGGTAAGAAATCAACCATATATTCTGCACCACGATAGAGCTCAGTGTGCCCTTTTTGTCGGCCAAAACCTTTTACTTCTGAAACAGTCATACCTGTGATGCCAATTTCACTTAATGCTTCACGCACATCATCCATTTTAAATGGTTTGATAATTGCTTCTATTTTTTTCATTGTTGTTATCCATTAACCGCGAAATATACTTTGAATTGTACACAATTATATCAAATAAACCCAAGCGCTATATTTGTTGTAAGTCATTTAAATTTCAGATACGGATTAAACTAGCCAATACCGGTTACCTATATATTGAAGTATCACAGGTATACGTTACACTAGGATAATTTAACTTATCAAATAACTATCAAAGGAAGTTGAATGGATCCGCAATTGATCATAAATGAAATGAGAGTTTTACCTCAAATAGATGCTGTGTTTGAGATAAAACGCCGTATTGAATTTATCAAAAAAACACTTAAGGCTGCCGGACTCAAAAATTTAGTGCTAGGCATCAGTGGCGGTGTCGACTCTTCTACCTGTGGACGTCTTGCACAACTTGCTATTGATGAGCTCAATGCTGAAGAAAGAATCGCTAATAATAATTCGACATCATCCTATCAATTTATTGCGGTTCGTTTACCTTATGGCGTGCAAGCAGATGAAGACGATGCCCAGCTCGCTTTGGACTTTATTCAACCGACACATAGTTTAGTAACCAATATATTGAATGCCGTTAATGGCATTCACATTGAAACGCTTAACGCGCTTAACCAAGCAAATATCTTATCGGCAGACGATGAAAAAATCGATTTTTCAAAAGGTAATGCCAAAGCTAGAAGCCGAATGGTAACGCAATATCATATTGCCGGTATTGTTGGCGCACTGGTTTTAGGGACAGATCATTCAGCAGAAAACATTACTGGATTTTTCACTAAATGGGGCGATGGTGCCTGTGATTTAGCGCCTTTATTTGGTTTATCTAAACGCCAAGTACGGTTATTAGCAGAAAATTTAGGTGCGCCAGACTTATTAATTAATAAAGCTCCAACCGCGGATCTTGAAGAATTGGATCCAGGAAAAACTGACGAAGATGCATTAGGTATCAGTTATGAGCAGTTAGATGATTTCTTGGAAGGCAAACCAGTAGCAGCAGAGGTGCAAGCACTTATCATTAATATTTATCAAAAAACCCAACATAAGCGATTACCTATTCCAACAATTTACGATTAAATTTAACTTGTAAGCGCTAAACTTGTAAATTTAACGTTAACAGCTATACCTAGTAATACATCTACTCTAGCCAACGGACGGCTTAATGTTATGTCATACTTATCGTTTAAAATAATGGGTTTCACTCTCATTGAAACCTTAATCACGCTAGCTATATTAATTTTCCTTACCGCTATAGCTGTTCCTACGTTTGCAGATTTAAGGATAAGAATACGTGTTGATAAAGAGATCACAGCCTTACATCGCCTATTATTATTAACAAGAAATCATGCGGTTAATCAGGAACGTTTTGTTACTGTTTGTCCACTTACCCCTTCTGGTCAGTGCTCAAACGAATGGCATAAAACGCTGACTGTATTCTATGATGATAATAAGAACAAAGCGCTTGATGCCTCAAGTGCTGAAGTGATTATAAAAATAAAATCAGCCATAAAGTCAGGCGATAAATTACAGTATGCTCAAGGCAGAACAGCATTAATTTACGCACCCAGTGGACGGCTCGCAGTGTGGGGAGGTAATGGTACTTTCCGCTATTGTCCAAAATCACACAGTAATAAATCAAGAGGAATTATCATTTCAGGCGCTGGGCGGTTTTATTTATCGAGCGACCAAAATATGGATGGAGCCGATGAAAATCGTAGCGGTCGAATCATTCGCTGTCACTAATCTATGACAACAAGCGCTTTTAAAAAGCATAGAGCTTGTTATCATTTTAATAATAACAAGCTCTGATATCGATAACAGCAACCTAGCGAAAGAGTGACTTAAGTGATATAACTTAATTATCTTGAAATATTCTCACACAGTTTTGAATATGATGTAATCCCCATAAGACTAACTAGGTGCTCTCATGGGTATAACAAGAAATTAAGGCTTATATTATGAAGTATGATTATTTGCAATCAAACAACAAGCGACAGGGCTTTACACTCGTTGAATTGATGATAACTATCGCTATTGGGGCAACGTTAATGGCGATAGCGCTACCAAACTTCAATAGTTTTTTAGTTGAAACACGCGTCGACAATGAAATTTCTCATTTACAAAGACTACTATTAACAGCAAGAAATACCGCCATAAATGCAGAACAATCGGTTACCTTGTGCCCACTTAATGCAAGTAATAGTTGTGATACTAATTGGCAAAACGAAGTCAGTGTTTTTATTGATATAGATGGCGATAAAACTTATGAACCCGCCTCTGACGAAAGAATAGTTGCAGTAAAGGCTAAAATAAAAACTAATGACAAACTTCAGTACGGCCAAGATAGCATTATATACAGACCTACAGGCAACATCACAGGTGGCGTTAGTGCTAGCCCATTTAAATATTGTCCAAAAGACTACCCGGCCAAGTCAAGAGGTATTACAGTAACTACCTCTGGACGTTCATACGTTACCTCAGACACAGATAGCGACGGCATTGATGAAGACCGCTCAGGCAATGAAATTACTTGCAGTTAAGTCTCCTCTTTAACGAGCAGTGTTTTCATCTAATTTTTTTGAAAGATCATTGGAAAAATCATCATTTGATTTAACACACTCTTTTACTTGATGAACTTGCTGCTTTTGCTTTGAAAAGCCAGTCGCTATTTTTTTACCGACTAACCAATCAGGATATTTTGCCAGTTTATTAGAACCAATAATGCCAAAATGAATAATGTCGTTACCGCCCATTAGTTCAACATGACATTTAATCTTAATTTTTGTCGATTTGTCTGTCGTCTTTGCCACGCTATCAATACTTATAACAAGTAGGCTTACAAAAAGTAAGTTGAGCGCTAAGCAATGCTTAAATAACAATTTCATCATATTACTCCCAGCAATTGGTTGATGTTGCTGTTTTCTGACCACTATCGGTTACCGATAAGGTTAAACAAGAAGAATCATTAGTCGCTTGCGTACCTCTCGCCGTAGCTTTAAGGGTATATGTTACCCCAACTACCACAGCATCAATGCTATAAAAGCCCGAGTCTGTAATATAAGGGTCTGCAGACGCACCTAATTTTTTCATATCTGTGGTGTATGCTCGATGATCAATAAAATACTGCTCTTGCAAACTTGCTAAGCGCAACAATTCACGTTGGCCCTCGCTACGATTTGCCCTTGAAATATTATCAATATATGACGGATAAGCAATCGAAGCTAGAATGCCCACTACAGCAACCGATATCATTAGCTCAAGCAAAGTAAAACCTTTAACTCGCCCTTTATTTTTACTCACTATCATTAATTTGACTCCGTTACATAAAGGTAAATTCTTGACGTTTCTAGGCTAACGCCTAACGGAATAATTTTCCCTGCTAATAGTTTTATCGTGGCAATCACTTCTGCTTCCTCTTCAACAGGCGGACAATCGCCTTCGCAAGGTTCTTGAGGCGCTTTTGGGTCTTTAGTAATAATAATTGAAGGAGTATCAGGAATACCGGCCGCTATTTCCCATGTTCTCCAGTCATAGACAGTCGTGCCAAGCGCTAAGTCCACCGCATATAAAATACCCGAACCATCACTTAATTCACAACTGTCAGGATCTGCAGAGACCGCGGCAGGGGTAAATGAAGTGAAGTAAGCAACGCCATTAATAACGATGGCTGAGGCCGTATTTTTCTCACCATCGCCAACGAAATCCATAAACCAACCTTTTTTATTGCCAACGTTTATTTCGAGTGTCTGCAAATTTTCGGCAGTCAATGCCTGGCCAAACGGGTTGTTAGTGTAGTCGTAAAGATCTGTTGCTAAGATAACAGCGGGTATTGCCAATTGTGGGTGCGTAGGTGAAGCAACAAATGATGTGGTTACAATATTGGCATCTTTAATCATGAAAAATTTATCGTCAGTATCATTGGCCGCAGGTGTTGATCGGTCGCCACTCCCAATAAGTATCGCTTCATAGGGTCTTTCCTGTTTTGTTACCACGGTTGAACTAGTACCATTAGCATCAACTGATGTAGTTTCTATCGTGTCTGAAATATACGTTCTAGCAATTGAAGGTTCGCTAAAAAAACGGCGATCTGTCGCATGAGTTGTTCCACCCAACTCAGCTAATTTAAAAGCAGTCCACGGCGATGTTCCACTAAAGGGAGCATTGCCTGGCATATCAACACGCCAAAAATTTCCACCGGTATCGCCAAAATAAAGACGATCGGTTAAACCATCAGAATCACTGTCTAAGATAGCGAGGCTAGAAGGCACGCTATCAGTTATCTCAGTAAATTGAGTATTAGTTGCACTCGTTGCATCAGGGCTTAAACTCCATTTTAGTACACCTGTTTCTGCATCGACCATATAAACAGCTCGGCCTAAGGTATCATCTGCACCAACGGTTAAGTTATCTTTAGTTGTGTCATATCCGCCAGCGAAAAAGAGTACAGGTTTTGGTGTACCATTTTCTATATTAAGCGCTGAAAATCCTATTTTAGGTTGCGACCATGATTGTCCTAAATGGCTAAATCCTGGTGAGCTTGCATCTAGGTGCCACAATAACTTAGGAGTATCGGGGTCACTAACATCCATAGCATAATATGAAGAACCGCCACGACGTAAACCAAAAAATATCCATGCCTTATCACCACTTGTACTATCAATAGACCCATCACCATTGACATCCAGCAAGTATGAAACGGCAGGGCTGTCTATGCCGTATGATTTACCTGATGAAGTAAAGTTTTCACGTAAAGCTTTTATTTTTGAGAAAAATTCTTTAGGCATAAAAGCCCAGTTTTCATCAACCGTCTCACCGTTATCGTCAAACATATGTAAAACACCCGCATTGGTGCCAACGATTATGCGAATATCTTGATCATTACTTGCACCACCATAATTAATAACTAGTGGTTTAGAGTGCAGTGGATCACCAAAAACATCACTACGGATATCTGTGATTGAACTATCGTTGTCTTCATCATCAACGTCAATTCCCTTGGCCCAATTGAGCATGCCATCAATGTCATCAATTTCAGTATCCAATTCACTTGCTAGCGTCGCTTCGTCACCGTAGGATGTTTCGGCATTCGTTCGTGTTAGTAGCATTAAGGCACCATTAACCCCAATATCACTGACAATAACGCGTGTAGATTTAGTACGTAACATTTCAGCTACGCCACCTTTTTTAACATCGTTACCATCTGGATTGGTATCTGTGCTCCAAAAGGTTTTGGCATTTTTTGAAATATTGCCATTATCATCAATAGCACCAGCACCCGTTCTATCGACTTGCTGGCCATCGGTCACTTTAAGTTTTTTTAAATTTCCTTGCCACCTTGCACCATGATCAGGAACGAACATCGCATAATAAACTGAATCTAAAGTTTCGGTTCTATCAAAATTATTTGAGGCAACCGAAGGAGCTGTAAAGCTGGTATTCACTTCCAAAATATTGGTTAATGCCGATTGAAGTGAAGCCAGTAAGGCACTGGGATCTTTAGCCGGGTAATATTGACCACCCCCCAATTTTGCAGCTTCACGTAATAACGCTCCCGCATCATCAATAGCATCTTGGCCAAACCCTATCGTAAAGAGTGTTGATGATTGCACATCAGGTAAGGTGCTATGTAAATCATGGGTGTGCATCCAACCCGCAAGTGCCGCTAAATAGTTATTAGTACCGTTAACGTCAAACGGTAGGCCGATATCAGGTAAGCTTTGAATATAAGTGTCAGCGGCAAGATCCCTAGTCGGTTCACCATCTGTAATCATAATCACATAAACTTCATTAGTACATGAATTAAAGGGTGATTGATAAACACCCTCATCATCTTCAATTGAGTCATCTCTTGGCGGTGTATTACCTTTGTAGCTACTGCCAGAATTAGAGTCGTTATTGCCAAAATCCACCGACTGGCCACTAAAATAACGTGACGCTTCATAAAGAGATTCACAAAGCGGGGTATTCGTTTCACCATCAATCTCTAAATCAATAATATTTACTAATTCAGCGCGAGCTGCTGCGGTCATTTCTTGAATACCAAAAACGACTCTGCCACCATCGCGAACAAATTCGCCAGAATGATTATAATTAAAAACTTGTAAACCAAAATCAACAGAAGGTGCCGATTCAATTAAATCAGTAACGGTATCTTGTGCTATTTCTAAACGGGTGCGATTAACCTGCTCAAGCGTTTCACTGTTTGCCCAACGCAAATAGTTGTCGGTATAAAGTGTAACAACCTCACCCGACCAAATAACATTTGAGTTACTCGCATTTTCCGTGTAATAGACCGGGCTTTGCTTAGAGCCACCACCATCGAGGGGAAAACCATCGGGTAAATCAACGACACTACCGTTATTTTTTTTTATACCTGCATTATCTTCAGGATTTGCAGGCACTAAATTAACATCATCTTCACAGTCAATGACATCAATATTAGCGCCATTGTTATCAGGAATTTCTTGCCAGCTACCTGAGTTTCCTTGAAAGGCATATTCACGAATGTGTCCGGTATAAAAGCCAACAGATGCTAAACGTTCACGGGCAGTTGCACAGCTATTAATAGCATCAAGAAAACGACGGCTTTCACCAGGACTATCGGGAACAAGGGAAGAAGAGCCATCAATGCCACCTCGAGTAAAATAAATAAATTTATCTGATAAGGAGTTATCGCTTCCAACCGCGGGGTAAACTGTATTAGGATCATAAGGTTCATCGACTGACTCTAAACTATTCATGCTGCCAGAATTATCAAAAATAATCAGTACTTGTGGTTTATTACCGGTACGCTGTGCTGCATCACCAATATACAGTTCAATATCTTCACTATAAGCAGCAAGAGATGTAAATATCAATGCGCTACATAATAATAATTTTTTCATGATCAGTTCCCCACATTAAGTAGTTGTTGCGATACACCAGAATTAACTTCTATGGTGCTTTTGTTGGTGCGACCATACAGTCGAGTGACCTGCACCTTAAGTACATTACACTTAAATACCTGTACGGAAGAAGCTGCTCGAGAGTGGGGGCAATCGGCTGCAATCTTATACGGATTAGCCAGTGTAATTTCTGCACTGGTATTACTTGCACTACTCACTACGGGTGAGAGTGGAAATTTGGCGATTTCAGAAGCAAAAGCATTGGTTCCACTTATCTGCGTGACTTCTTTATAAATAACTTCATCAATAGTACTAACCGCTTCTTGGGTAGCAACCACTTTTTCTTCACTTGCTCCAGACATTTTCATATCAATGGTGGTATTTTGCATCAATGCAGCAGCAACAGCGGTTAAAGCAATCAAAAAAACTAGTGAAACGATTAGTACAACACCGCTTTGTTTGTGACCTAGTTTTAAATTACCAGAACAAATTAAATAACGGTTTCTTATAACTTTTATGGCCATGAGTCGACCCTCGCATTGTAAAGTGTGATGGTAGAGCTAAATAATAAACGTCGATAATTATCCCCTTTACCTTCACCATCGATAAAGTTGATAGGAAGATCACCAAGCTGATAAGTGTTAAGATTTTCATAATCTCTGTCAGGCAATATATTTCGCGCTAAGACAAAAATCTTAACGGCAAGTATCCGTACATTACTTTCATTATCCCAGTAAGCTGTTGTCATGTTATCTGCAGAAATAAAAGCATTGACGATACCGTTGTTGGTCGTATCAACGCCATACATAAAGCGGATGTATTCAATGCCTTCAACGACCATATCAAGATTCATCACCGAAGCTTTATTTTGTAATCGACCTTGCACTAGAACCGGCACTTTATTGGTGCCTTGATTGTCTTCACGCACATAGTAAATGTGCTGCTGATATTCCCAGATCTGGCCCAAATTTAGTGTTGGTATGGCAGCGCCACCCGCAAATATCGCAGCCGTATTAGGGTTTGAAATGATATAGTAATTATCACTAGAAATATCGGCTAGCGCTGTCGTTGATGAAACAGCCCTTTTTAATTGCAATACATCGGAATCAATTTTAGCATTGGTAATACAGCCCATTAAGTTGACATTGTTGACTGTTTTCCCCCACAAGGTTCTAAAATGGCCAATAGCTGCAGGGAAACTGGCATTATTAACGCCTTCACCAATACAATCACCAGAAACTGTTGATGGTAAAGGTGAACTTACCAAGCCACTTACATCGAGGTTTCCTGATAAGTCGCCCCAAAAGCTTTGTCGTAATAAGTCATCACTGAGTAAGCTAATCGCATACCTGCCATTTTCTTGTAACTCTCCATAACTGGTGGTCTCAACAGTGGTCGTTTTCATACCAACAAAAACACTTAATATGCCTAGCAGCAACATTAAACCTACCGCAAGCGATATAAATATTTCGATTAAACTAAAACCTCGTTGAGCATTAACCATTATCATCTCTTACTAAACAAAATCAATATTATCTATAATTCGAAGCATTAACATCACGATGAACGTTAACAGTGATTGCTTTGCTTGCCTTAATATATAAAAGCTTCAACCGTAACTTGTCGACGTTTACTGGTACTTGTACCACAGGCGTTGGCCAATGTTGCAGCTGCAGAACTATTGTTATCGGCATCATAACCATCAGCCGTTGCGACTCTGCCCTGCCAACTGATCACAACAGTAACTGCATTTTTATTATGATCAATACAACCGACAGCACCAACTAAGCCACCAGTATTTTTACCACCAGCAGTAACATCAGCGCCCATAAGTTTGACTTCCCATTCATACAAATCATTGGTGGTCATTTGTGCACTTGTACACAAAGAAGCAACTGAATTACACCTAACGTCAGCGTCAGGCGGAGTATTCAATGCTGCGCCATAAACACCTTGATAACTCTCTAAAGTAAGAATATCAGAATCATTACTGCGCATTCGTTCGATAATATCTTGAGCTAACGCTGAGGCTACTGAGCGTTGCATCGCATCAAAACTGCCTTTCTTAGCTGACGCCTGCATGGCAACCGCACCAAAAATACCCGTCACTAAAATAACTAAAGCGACTAAAACCTCTATTAGTGTCATGCCCTTTTGTACTTGGGCTGGTTTTCTTTTAGGATAACTCGTCCTAAGTGTGCTGTTACCCATGAGACTCCTTAATACACTGACAAAAATTGCTGACTACCCAGAAAAATAATGCTTTAAAATATAGAGTGAATGGGAGATAAATAAAAGAAACAGCATTGATGAGTATACTTTTAAGTGACAAACACAAAACAGACCCAAATAGAATTTTAAAGGCGAGGAGAAGCGAAACTAAGCGTAGCGCTAAGAATTCGATTGAGAACTTATATGTGTTAAAAATCACTAACGTGAACCGCATTAACTCATACCTTAAAAATCTATTATTGAATAGCCTATGTACATAGTTACTATTCAGAATAATAAGGTTAAGTCATGAATATTGTTATTAAAATGCTTTAAATTTAAGCACTCATATAACGGATAAAATTACATTCAACCACTTAACCTGATATTTTAAGATTAGCGCAATTCTATAGGTACCGCAAATACTGTGTTCTCTTCACGACCAGGATATTCGATAACCTCTTGACCACCAAAGTCTTTTAGTGCGTCAATAACTTGCTGGATAAGTATTGCGGGTGCAGAAGCTCCGGCAGTAACACCAATTTTATTAACATTTTCAAGCCATTGTGGTTGAATATCGGCAAAAGTATCAATCAGGTAGGAAGGTGTGCCCAACTTCTCAGAGAGTTCACGTAAGCGATTAGAGTTAGAGCTATTTTTGGCGCCAACAACTAACAGTAAATCAACTTGTGCAGAAATAGTGCGTACCGCGTCTTGACGATTTTGTGTTGCATAACAAATATCGTCCTTGCGGGGGCCTTTAATTAAAGCGAACTTATTTCTCAACGCGTCAATAACTTCTGACGTATCGTCAATGGATAAGGTCGTTTGGCTACAATAATACAATTGAGTAGGGTCTTTTACTTCAAGTGTTGCTACATCAGCAACAGACTCAACTAAATAAATCCCGCCATGCTCACTCTCATATTGTCCCATCGTACCCTCAACTTCAGGGTGTCCAGCGTGACCAATAAGAATGCACTCAATATTTTTACGACTGGTACGTGACACTTCCATATGTACTTTAGTCACTAATGGACAAGTAGCGTCAAATACTTTTAGACCACGGTCTTTAGCTTGTTGACGTACCGCTTTAGAGACGCCATGAGCACTAAAAATAACGGTATTATCGTCAGGAACTTCAAAAAGTTCATCAACAAATATCGCGCCGCGGTCTTTTAAGCCATCAACAACAAACTTGTTATGTACTACTTCGTGGCGTACATAAATGGGCGCACCAAATAAGTCTAACGCGCGGTCTACGATACTAATCGCTCGGTCTACGCCAGCACAAAAACCACGAGGGTTAGCTAAAATAATTTCCATAATTTGTTCCTGAGAGACTCAAAAGTCCTAAGAGTTAACGATTATAAAACTTCAACAACGTCAATAACAAATGTTACTGCTTGTCCCGCTAGCGGATGATTAAAGTCAATAGTGACCGATGTACCGATCACTTCTTTGACCATACCAGGTAACTCTATATTGCCAGGTTGTGTGAAAGTAATGATACTGCCCACTTCTGCTGGTACGTCACTACCAAATTTATCTGCATCAACGTAATGGAAATTATCTGGATTAGGTTCGCCAAAGGCATCTTTTGCTTCGAGGGTAAATTCTTTAGAATCTCCAGCGGCAAGGCCTAACAATTGCGCTTCAAAGGCAGGAGAAATACTGGCATCACCCATAATAATTTTAGCAGGCTTTTTGTTTACTTTGGTACTGTCTGCCGCTGAGCCATCAGATAATTTCATGGTAATATGAGCGATAACTTCAGATTTATCAGTAATTAACATTGTCATTTTATTTCTCGTCTACTTTTGTCTTAGTAATTTCAGTTTTCTTGGCTGAATCACCATTTTTAAAGGAATCAAAAATCATCAATGCCGCGCCAATAAAAATAGCAGAGTCTGCGACATTAAAGGCTGGCCAATGATTATCGGCAATATAAAAGTCTAAAAAGTCGATAACATAGCCAAATAATGCCCGGTCAATTAAGTTGCCCACTGCGCCACTGAGCATAAACGCTAAAGCGATACTTAATAGTGCATTATTCTTTGGCGTTTTAGCCAACCACACTAAAAAAACCACACTGGCAATAGCAGCAATAATGGTAAAGAACCAACGTTGCCAACCGTCTTGGTCGGCAAGAAAGCTAAAGGCTGCACCTGGGTTTTGTACATATCTCAAATCAAAGAAAGGTAAAATGTTCATCGACTCATATAAATCAAATGAGTTAACAACCAGTTGCTTGGTTACTTGATCAATAATCAAAAATAAAACGGTTAACCATAACCATTTAAAACCCGTTTCTGTAAAAAGTTTATTAATTTTCATATTTCTACTGTGCTAATAGTTGTTGTTATATAACTAATGAGATAGTTAGCATGTTTTGTGAATGTCTGACTAAGGCTTTTCAACAAAACTAATCGATGAAATATTGGCTTATTCAAAGCTAGTTCATTCAAGAATAAAGCTAAAGCACACAGCCTAGTTAACTAGCTGAGTACTTTTCTGCAATTCTTGGATGAAATAGCAAAGAATACACAAATATTTAGGCGAATTGGCGTTTCTCGCCCTCACCCTCTACGTTGGTAATACAACGTCCACAAAGTTCAGGATGTTTTTCATCTTCCCCGATGTCTTCAGTTACATGCCAACAACGCTCACATTTGGTGCCTGTTGCTGGTGCAACCGTTAACCATAAGCCTTCAATCTCAGTTGCTAAAGCGCCCGTTGGTGCACTGTCAACTACTTCAACCGTAGCTTTAGAGGTGATCAAAACAAAGCGAAGTTCTTCGCCTAATTGTTGTAATTTTTCAGCAAGCTCTGCGTTGGTATATAAAATAACCGCTGCTTCAAGCGCTTTACCCACTTGTTTTTCTTTACGGGCATTTTCTAGTGCTTTGTTTACTTCGGTGCGCACAAGTAAAATTTCATTCCAGTAATCATTGTTTAAAGTATTACTTGTTTCTGCCTTAGGCAAACCATTAAACCAAACACCGGTGAAAACGAATTCGTCACGCGTTTCACCAGACGGAGTCGGTAGCGCTTGCCAAATTTCTTGTGCAGTAAAAGATAAAATAGGAGCCATCCAGCGAGTCATCGCTTCAGCGATTAAATACATAGCGGTTTGACAAGAGCGACGCGCCGTACTGTCTTCTTTCGCTGTATATTGACGGTCTTTAATAATATCTAAGTAGAAGCCACCTAATTCTGTGGTACAGAAGTTCATCAGCTTATGAACAACAACATTAAATTCGTAGTCATCATAAGCGCTAACAATTTCTTTTTGCAATTGTGCAGCTTTATCAACAGCCCAACGGTCAAGTGCAACCATATCGTCAAAAGCGACTGAATCAGTTTTAGGATCAAAACCATTAAGGTTTGATAATAAAAAGCGCGAGGTATTACGAATACGACGGTACGCATCGGCTTGACGCTTAAAGATTTCATCAGAGACAGTAATTTCTTGCGTATAGTTAACTGAAGCTACCCATAAACGCAAAATGTCTGCACCTAACTTACTGGTGATTTCTTTTGGTGTAATAACATTGCCTAATGACTTAGACATTTTGTGACCGTTAGTATCAACGGTAAAACCATGTGTTAGTACCTGCTTATAAGGCGCTTTACCATTCATCGCTACCGATGAAATCATTGACGACATAAACCAACCACGATGTTGATCTGAACCTTCAAGGTATAAATCTGCAACGCCATCAAATTCTTCACGTGCATTAACAACGGAGTAATGAGTCGTTCCAGAGTCAAACCATACATCTAAGGTGTCTGGTACTTTAATATATTCTTTAGCGTCATCACCAATAAGCTCAGCAGCGTCTAAATCAAACCATGCTTGAATGCCTTTTTCTTCAACACGCTTAGCAACCGTTTCAATCAGTTCAATACTGCGTGGATGTAAAGCACCCGAGTCTTGATGAATAAATAATGCCATTGGCACGCCCCAAGTACGTTGACGTGAAATACACCAGTCAGGGCGACCTTCAACCATCAATTCGATACGGCGTTGACCCCAATCAGGGATCCATTGCGTTTTTTCAATTTCGTTTAATGAATCTTGGCGTAAACCTTTTTTATCCATGCTAATAAACCATTGTGGTGTTGCACGAAAAATTAAGGGTGTTTTGTGGCGCCAGCAATGCGGGTAAGAATGCTCTATTGCATGGTGATGTACTAAAGTGCCATGTTCTTTCAATGTTTCAACGACATTGGCATTGGCTTTAAAAACATGTTGGCCAGCAAACAATGGTGTATCTTCTAAATAAACACCATTAGCGCCAACAGGGTTAGCTACTTCAAGGTTATATATTTTGCCCACCACGAAATCTTCAACACCATGACCAGGTGCTGTATGTACACAACCCGTACCAGAGTCAGTCGTTACATGCTCGCCTAAGATCATTGGTACAGTAAAATCATAAAATGGGTGTTTAAGTTGCACTAAATCTAAATCGCTACCTTTACAAAACCCTAATGCATGATATTTATCAATTCCAAAACGGTCCATACATGCTGTCACTAGGTCCGACGCTAAAATATAACGTACTTTGCCCTGCTCGGTTTCACATTGTACTAAAGTGTATTCAACGTCGGCATTAACAGAAACTGCTCGGTTAGCCGGAAGTGTCCAAGGTGTAGTGGTCCAAATAACAACCGATACTTCACCTTCACCTTGATGATTTTCAGGGTGATCAAACTTATCAGCAACACTTTGGTCAACTACGGTGAATTTTACGTCAATCGCTGGCGATTGTTTATCTTTGTATTCAACTTCAGCTTCAGCCAAAGAAGAACCACAATCAGTACACCAATGCACAGGTTTGAACCCTTGATGTAAATGACCATTCTCAGCTATTTTACCTAAAGCACGTATGATATTGGCTTCAGTACCAAAATCCATAGTGAGGTAAGGTTTTTCCCAATCAGCAAAAATCCCTAAGCGTTTAAAGTCTTCACGCTGCCCAATAACTTGCTTGGCTGCATATTCACGACATTTTTCTCGAAAAACACTGGCAGAAACTTTATGACCTGGCTTACCAATTTTTTTCTCAACCATTAATTCAATCGGTAAACCATGGCAATCCCAACCAGGCACAAACGGTGCGTTAAAGTCAGATAACGTTTTTGATTTAACAATAATATCTTTAAGAATTTTATTAACAGAATGACCTAAGTGAATATCACCATTTGCATACGGAGGACCGTCATGCAAAATAAATGATTTCTTACCTTTTTTAGCCGCTCGAATTTGGCCGTACAGATCTTTTTCAGCCCACTCTTTTAGCATGTTTGGTTCACGGTTTGCCATGTTACCTTTCATCGCGAAAGAAGTAGCTGGCAAGTTTAGGGTTTGTTTATAATCACTCATTTAAATCATTATCCGTTGTTATATTCGCTAACTGGTGGTTAGCCTCTAATAAGTTAATAGTAAAATCGACATTGGCTTGATATTAATTTTACTATTAACTCACGTATCTGTTTATTTATAAATCTTGAACAAAGGCTTTTGCCTGCTCACTATCTTGTGATATTTGCTTAGTTAATTCATCTAGTGATGAAAATTTTATTTCATTTCTTAATTTATTTAGCATAACCACTTCAATGGTTTGACCATAAATGTCTTCATTGAAGTTAAAAATATGTACTTCTAGCTGTTGCCTAATACCAGACACTGTTGGCCTTGAACCAATATTAGCCACACCATAAAAGCATTCTTTAACCGTATTTACTTTTACCACGAAAACACCGGAAATAGGTGAAACTCGTCTTTTTAATAAAACATTTGCGGTAGGAAACCCTAGTTTTCGGCCACGCTTATCACCATGAAAAACCCGACCGATAATAGAGTAAGCCCGACCTAGCATTCTTTCTGCGTCAGCTAGTTGATTATTCTCTAAAGCATTACGTATTTGGGTACTGCTGATCCGACAATTTTCAAGTTTGAAACTTGCGGTATCAGAAACAGCAAAATCAAATTTTTCACCGGCTTGTTTTAGCAGACTAAAATTGCCTAAACGGTTCTTTCCAAAGCGGAAATCGTCACCAATAATTAAATGTTTAATACCTAGCTGTTGAACTAATAAAAGTTCGATAAACTCTGACGCGCTTTTATTGGCAAATTCTCGATGAAAATTAACACAAATCAAACGTTCTACACCCAAATTTTTCAAAAGAAAATATTTATCTCTTAAACGTGTCAATCTTGCAGGAGCCGTCTCAGGAGAAAATAACTCTTGCGGCTGAGGCTCAAAAATCATCACTGCTGGTGTACAATTCAATTCTTTAGCTTTTGCAATTAAAGCCTTTATAACGCGAGCATGTCCTAAATGAACACCGTCAAAATTGCCTATGGTTAACACACAGCCATGATCTTCAGCTTGAATATTGTGGATACCGCGTATTAACTGCATTTAATTAAAAAACCTAAATTTGACTGACATTAGTAGACAAGTGTCGCCATTAATGAATAAAAACCGATAAATTATATATCACTCAGGCTTAAGAATCAGCACCTGAAGCTAATTTCATCAATTTATTTTTCAGTTACTTTAACTTTGAAATCTTTCACTCGAATTCCCAGTGCAGCAATAGAAATAAAATAACTGAGCATACCTAAAGTAATGCAAATAAGTAATTGTTGAATTTGCAAGGTGGTTTCCATCGCTAACCAAACTTTAAACGGGGGTGATAACGTAAAAACAACCACTGCCATGATCCCCGCAGAAAAGATAAGCCGCGCAAAAAACCACCACGTTGTTTTAGACAATGCAAAGATATTATTACTTTTTAAACCATGATAAAGCATTAACGCATTGAGTGTTGCCGACATAGCTGTCGCAATGGCCAAACCTACATAACCAAAAAAAGGTGCCAACATCAGATTGAAAATCATATTGGCCGCCATCGCTTTAATACCTATTTTTACGGGGGTTTTGGTATCTTGGCGTGCGTAATAAGCCGGCGCTAATATTTTAATAAACATAAAGCTGATTAAACCCGAAAGGTAAGCAAATAAGGCATAAGAGACTTGTAAAACAGTTTCTTGAGAAAACTCACCACGCATAAATAAAATCATAATAATCGGCTGAGCTAATACCATTAACCCTGCAAGTGCGGGCCAGCCAAATAAAGAAACAATTTTTAAGCCCCAAGTAATCGTCTCACTAAACTCTTCTTTGTCTTGCTTAGTATGCAATTTAGCTAAACTGGGTAAAATAACGGTAGCTATACCAATACCAAATAACCCTAAGGGAAATTCTAATAAACGATCGGCGTAATAAAGCCAACTAATCGAGCCAGTGACTAAGATACTGGCTATTAGGGTATCAAGCAGTAAATTAATTTGCGTAACAGAAACACCAAACAAAGCAGGAACAATAAGTTCGCGGATTTTTTTTACACCTTTCGCGTGCCAAGCCCATTTTGGTTTAACAAAGACACCGGCTTTAATTAAAAAAGGTATTTGAAATAAGAACTGAGCTAAGCCCCCTAAAAATACGCCCCAAGCTAATGCAAAAGCAGGATTGTCGAATAAGGGTGACAAGTAGATTGCACAGCCAATAATGCAAACATTAAGTAAAACGGGCGTAAAAGAAGAAACAGCAAATCGACCAAAAGTATTTAAAATCGCGCCGGCAAGTGCGGTAAAGCTGACAAACCATAAATAGGGGAAGGTAATTTTTAGTAGTGATGAGGCTAACTCAAACTGTTGGGCTTTGGGACCATCGTTAAGCCAATCTACAAACCAACCAAAACCAAATAAAATCACAAATAACGGCGAGGCTATCATGCCAATAAGCGTTACTATGGTAACAATTACACCTAAGGTGCCTGAAACTTGAGCGATTAATTTACGTGTTTCACCTTCTTTCAAACTCAGCCCATCGGCCTCATCTTTGGTATGATATTCACTCAACACGGGGACAAAAGCTTGTGCAAAAGCACCTTCGGCAAATAATCGACGTAGAAAATTGGGAATTTTATTGGCAAAGAAAAAAACATCAGACGCTAAACCTGCACCAATAATGTTCGCAATAACAACATCTCGAACCAAGCCGAGCACACGAGAAATCAAGGTCATAAAACTCACTATAAGACCTGATTTTATTAACTTTTTACTCAATGCATAGCTCCAATAAATCGATATAAATCATCATATTCCAAGATGTAATTTTTCATTAATATTATGCAGCTTTTTACCTGTGATAAACAAGTAAATGCAAAGAAGTTTTTAATCTATTTTAAATCCTGTAAATAACAGGTAAAATAGCGCCATTATTTAGTAACCAATAATGATAATTATTATATAATGGTAAATTCATCGTTATTAAGTAAATTAAACCGGTAAAAGGTTTGACAATCGAGCTAAAAAAAGGCATATTTCCTCGCCTTAAATTTAGGCTATATATACAATCATATTTTAGGAGTTCACCTTGGCTAATTCAAAGCAGGCGAAGAAACGCGCGGTTCAATCAGAAAAACGCCGTCAACATAATGCAAGTCGTCGTTCAATGATGCGCACTCTATTCAAAAAAGTACTCGCTGCAATTGAAGCTGGTGACAAAGACACAGCATCTAAAGAATTTGCTGCTGCACAACCGATCTTAGATCGTTTTGCAAGCAAAGGTCTTATTCACAAAAATAAAGCTGCTCGTAGTAAGAGTCGTTTAAACGCTGCTATTAAAGCGCTTTAATTTTTGTTATTGAATTAAAAAACCAGCTTATGCTGGTTTTTTTTTGCCTATTATTTAATTTTTTTACCCCGCCAATAAAATAAACTCACTAAAACCTGATCCCATCCCATAGATTAAGACCTTGCGCATCCTGCCATTTTTGGTAATCTCTTTGCGTTATATATACATATTCAAAAAATACGTGAGAATAAAAATGAGACTAACAAAACTCGCTACTGGCCTTTTGCTTGCCACTAGCCTATTAAGCGCTTGTAGTGAAAATAATAAACAACCACGTTCAGCGCCTACTTTATTAGCAGAAGCCAAAAGTCGTTTAGACATATATAAGCCAGTAACACTTAGTGCTGATTTGAGTCACTTGTCTGAAAACCAGAAAAAAATGATCGTATTGCTTATTGAAGCTTCAGATATTATTGATGAACTTTTCTGGCAACAGGCTTTTGGTGAAGACAAAGCAAGCTTCCTTGCTAGTATTGATGATGAAAAGGTCCGTGAATTTGCCCGTATCAATTATGGTCCTTGGGATAGATTAGATGGCGATAAACCTTTCCTTTCTGGATATCAAGCAAAAGCGGCTGGCGCAGAGTTTTACCCTAATGACTTAACCAAAGCTGAATTTGAGCAAGCAGACTTTGCTGACAAGAGTGGCTTGTATTCGGTAGTTAAGCGTACCAGCGATGGCCAATTAACGTCAGTGGCTTTTTCTGAGCTTTATAGCGGTAGCATTAATCGTATTGCGGCTATATTAGAAAAAGCATCAAGCTTTGCTGATGATAAAGAATTTGCAAATTACTTAAATTTACGTGCGACAGCAATCCGTCATGATGACTTTCAAGCGTCTGATTTTGCTTGGATGGATATGAAAAACAATCCTATTGATGTCGTTATTGGCCCGATAGAAACCTACGAAGATCAGCTTTATGGTTACCGCGCTGCTTTTGAATCTTATGTGCTGATTAAAGATTTAGCCTGGAGTGAAAAGCTCGCTAAATATGCTGAATATTTACCCGAATTACAAAAAGACTTACCCGTTAAAAAAGCTTATAAAAAAGAAGTACCCGGCTCTGATGCAGACTTAAACGCATATGACGTCATTTATTATGCAGGTCATTCTAATGCCGGTAGTAAAACCATTGCGATTAATCTCCCCAATGACGAAAAAGTACAGTTAGAGAAAGGTACGCGCCGCTTACAACTTAAAAATGCGATGCAAGCCAAGTTCGATAATATAATGTTACCCATTGCTAGTACCTTAATCGTTGCTGAGCAACGTGAAAATGTAACATTCAATGCCTTCTTTGCTAATACGATGTTTCATGAGGTTGCCCATGGTTTGGGTATCAAAAATACCATTAATGATAAGGGCACAGTACGCCAATCATTAAAAGAGCATGCTTCGGCACTAGAAGAAGGTAAAGCCGATATTCTTGGGCTTTATATGATCCGCCAGTTACTGATTAAAGGCGCCATTGAAGAAGGTACATTGCAAGATTATTACACAACCTTCTTAGCGGGAATATTCCGTTCAGTGCGCTTTGGCGCAACATCTGCTCACGGTAAAGCCAACATGGTACGGTTTAATTACTTTGCTGAGCAAGGGGCGTTTACCCGTAACTCGCAAGGGTTATACTCTGTCAACATTGATAAGATGACTGCCGCTATTGATTCGTTGTCTGAGCTTATTTTAACCTTACAAGGTAATGGTGATTATGAAGGTGTGGCTGCACTTGTTGCAAAAAGCGGTGTCATTAAAGCCGATTTAGCAGAAGACTTAGCGCGTATTGAAGCGGCTAATATTCCTGTTGATATTACCTTTAAGCAAGGTAAAAAAGTGTTAGGTTTATAATACTTTTAAATGAAGTGTCAAAAAGCCTATCAATACGATAGGCTTTTTTGTTAATAAAAAGCTCGAAATAATTTCGCCGTAATCAAGGTCTCCTAAAGTAGTTAGTCATATAAATAAAAGTAGGTTGTTTCATGAAAGCATTTTTATCAATTATTATAATATTCGTTAGCATATTGTCGTTCAACGTTAACGCCAATGACAATAAAGCCAACCAAGCCCCAGACTGGACACTAAAAACCCAAGCCGGTAAAAGCATTTCATTAGCAGACTATCAGGGCAAGCCGGTGATTTTACATTTTTGGGCAACATGGTGTCCCTATTGTAAAAAATTGCAGCCTAAATTAGTCGAGCTAACTGAAAAGTATAAAAATACCGGCATTGAGATTGTTGCGATTAGTTTTAGTGAAGATGAAGGAGCAAAACCACAAGACTCGATTACTCAACGAGGTTATCAATTTATTACCGGTGTTGAAGGTGAAAAAGTTGCTAAGTTATATGGCGTAAAAGGTACACCAACGACATTTTTTATCAATAGAAGTGGACAAGTTGTTTTCAAATCTACCAGCTCAAATATTAACGATCCAAAATTAGAATTGGCGGTTAAAGAAATCATTAAACCCGCATAAGCACAGTAATAAAAACTAAAATACCGGTACCGACATCATATCAAGTCAGTACCGGTTATAAACTAAAACAAAGCTGCTGTGTTTCTTTGTTATTATGCTCAGCAAAACCTAGCGTTAATCCTATTAAACGTATTCCCCTAGATTGACTACGCAACAGTGCTTTTAACAGTAATTGTTTAAAGGTGTTTTCATCACAGTGGCTGCTTTGCTGCTCAACTGTTGTTTGGGTAAAGTCATTAAACTTAAGTTTAATCCCTTGCTTACTAATAACCATATGTTGATGTTTTTCTAATCTCACTAAAAGCTTCTCATATAAAAGCTCAACGGCACTTTCACACTCTTTTTCACAAGACAAGTCTTGAGAAAAAGTGGTTTCTATCGCTAATGATTTTCTAACTCTGTCGGTTTCTAATTGGCGATGATCAATACCAAAACTTCGTTGATACAATGCAGGGGCAAACTTGCCGACAATAGGTGTTAATACGGCGACAGAACTTGCTCGTATATCTGCACATGACGAGAAGCCGTAGCCCAATAATTTTTGTGCTGTTTTTGGGCCAATACCCGGAATTTTTTTCAATGGTAAATTTTCAACGAAACCACTCACGTCTGCGGGCGTAACAACACATTGACCATTAGGTTTATTTTCATCACTGGCAATTTTAGCAATAAATTTATTAGGAGCAACACCTGCCGAGGCGGTTAGATTGAGTTCATTAAAAATATCACGACGTATTTGCTCCGCAATAAGCGTGGCACTGCCGTTAAACTCTTTGTTATGGGTAACATCAAGAAAGGCTTCATCAAGCGACAATGGTTCAATCAACTGAGTGTAACGTTGAAATATCGCCCTTATTTGTGCAGAAACTTCTTGGTAAACAGCCATTCTGCCTGAAACAATAACTAGCTCAGGGCAAAGTTGCATCGCCTTAATTGCTGGCATTGCCGAGCGAACACCAAATTTTCTTGCTTGGTAATTACACGTACACAAGACGCTTCGAGGCCCTGTACCGCCGACCGCAAGTGGCACATTACGTAAAGACTCATTGTCACGCATTTCAACAGCTGCATAGAAACAGTCCATATCTATATGTATTATTTTTCGGCTTTGAGTCATGTTTTAGTCATGTCTTAATTATAGTAATCATGTTTATCAAAAGTCCCTTATTTCGTTGTGAAAAAATAAAGCATATTTTCGCTATGGGCAACTCAACCTAAACTGTATACAAACACAGTATAAACTTTTAAGTTAATAGTTCAATACTGAAATAATAATTTGGCCACTGTTAATTTCATGCTAAATACGTTAATTTGTCGCTTTATTTTTTATCAATGACTAGCTGATATTACTTTTATGATTACGCGCCTTTTACAAACAACTTTTGCCCTATTACTACTTTTATCACCTGCACTAGTGAATGCTCACACCAATGAAGCTAATCAAGCAGAGCTAAAATTACTTGTAGATAATAACTACCAACTTAGTATCGATATTGATGTTTTGCATGTCATTAAAAGTCATCAAAAATCATCAGTAGATGAGGCAGATTTAATTAATCATCTAAAAAACCTCTCTTTAATTGAAATAAAGCAATTACTCTCAAAAATATTGCAAATAATAAATCAACAAAGCGCTTTTATTATTGATAAAGAAAGTGTGCTTGTTACCCCTTTTTCAGGGCTAACGGTATTTGAATTAAAAGCAAGACTTCGCGCTGACTCACCGACTAAAACCATTAAGCTATTGTCGCAGGGTCAATTGCCACAAAAAAGTAACAACGCAGCCTTGATATTTTCGCCCATCTTAGGGGATGTCTTATTAACAGTCAGCCGTTCAGAGAAATCTTTAGTGCTATCCGGCCAGAACAGCCATCACTTTTCTATTGATGATATCAAGGGTGGTGTACGTAAACTTTCAACAACCGAAATTAAGCTGCTTAATATTGTTGAGTATATCTATCAGGGCTTTGTACATATTCTGCCGCAAGGGCTTGATCATATTCTCTTTGTGCTCGCGCTATTTTTATTAGCCACTAAGACATCAACACTGCTCTGGCAGGTAAGTGCCTTTACTCTTGCCCATACCATTACGCTAGCTTTGGGTATATTTGGTATTATCAACCTACCCAGCAGCATTGTAGAGCCGCTTATTGCCTTATCAATTGCTTACGTGGCTATTGAGAATATTTTTTATCACAAACTAACAAAGTGGCGCTTACCCATTATCTTTGCTTTTGGTTTACTGCACGGTTTAGGGTTTGCAGCAGTACTTGTTGAACTGGGCTTACCCAAGAGTGAGTATGTCAGTAGCTTAATTTCATTTAATATTGGCGTTGAGTTGGGTCAAATAACGGTCGTTGCCTTAGCTTTATTAGCGACGCGCTGGTTTGCTAAAAAACCTCAATATAGACAATACGTGGTGATACCGTTAAGTGCGCTTATCGCCGTTATCGCTATTTATTGGTTTATCGAAAGAACCTTTTAATACGCAACACAGGACATATCATCGTTTAACATTGAGTAGTCAAATGAACAACGGCCTTAAACCTACTTTACCGAGATTTAAGGCCGTTGCCGTATAAACTAAATGATAATGACTCTATTAATTACTCAGGTTCATAATCCAAGTTAGCTGACAGCCAACGCTCTGCTTGTGGCAATGTCATCCCTTTTCGAGTCGCATAATTAATCACTTGGTCTTTAGCGACTTTAGCGACCGCAAAGTATTTTGATTCTGGGTGAGCAAAGTACCAACCACTAACCGCGGCTCCAGGCCACATGGCAAAACTTGAGGTTAGTTCCATGCCGATATTTTCTTCAACATTGAGTAGTTCCCACAACAAACCTTTTTCGGTATGCTCTGGACAGGCAGGATAACCCGGCGCAGGTCTGATACCTTGATATTTTTCACGAATTAAATCGTCATTAGCAAGCGACTCTTCAGGAGCATACCCCCAGTATTCTTTGCGAATTTTTTCATGGAGATATTCAGCACTCGCTTCTGCTAATCGGTCGGCAACAGCTTTAACTAAAATACTATTGTAGTCATCATGTTGAGCGGCGAACTCCTTCACTAGGTCATCACAACCATAACCTGCAGATACCGCGAAAGCACCAACATAATCTTTAATACCTGAGGTTTTATCCGCGATATAATCAGCCAAACAACGGTTAAACTGCCCTGCTGGTTTTTTACTTTGTTGACGTAATTGATGTAGTTTCATCAATTGCTTATCTCGGTTTTCATCTGCAAACAATATTAAATCGTCTTGTTGACGATGAGCTGGAAACAGACCAAAAACCGCTTTTGCCGTTAACTTTTTACTGTTAATAATATCGTCTAATAAAGCATTAGCATCATTAAATAGATTAGTTGCCTCTTCGCCGACCACTTCGTGTCGTAAAATAAGCGGATACTTGCCTGATAACTGCCAAGTCATGAAAAATGGCGTCCAATCGATGTAGTTTCGAATGACATTTAAATCAAGATTATCAAGTACCGTAATACCAAGTTTATTGGGTATTTTAGGGGTATAGTTTTCAAAACTTATCGGCGCAGCATTGGCGCGTGCATCTTCTAATGATATTAAGCTTGAACGTGGTCCTTTTTTATAATGACGCTCACGCACCCGCACATATTCATCATCTTGACGCGCTAAAAATGCAGCACGTTTCTCACTATCATCTGAAAGTAAGGTACTAACGACTGAAACTGAACGCGACGCATTAGGCACATATATCACCGGATGTTGATATTGCTGCTCTATTTTAACGGCAGTATGAGCTTTTGATGTTGTCGCGCCACCAATAAGTAACGGCAAGTCAAAATTAAGACGTTTCATTTCTTTAGCAACATGCACCATTTCATCAAGTGACGGTGTTATCAAACCTGACAATCCAATCACATCGACCTTTTCGGCTTTCGCCACACGCAAGATATCATCACAAGAAACCATGACACCTAAATCAATAATTTCGTAGTTGTTACATTGTAAAACAACACCGACTATATTTTTACCAATATCGTGGACATCACCCTTTACTGTTGCCAGTAAGATTTTACCATTTGATTTTATTTCAGTTTTTTCAGCTTCAATGAATGGATTTAAATGAGCAACAGCTTGTTTCATCACGCGGGCTGATTTTACCACTTGTGGCAGAAACATTTCGCCAGCACCAAATAAATCGCCAACGGTATTCATACCATCCATTAATGGTCCTTCAATAACATCAAGAGGTCGTTCAGCCACTAGCCTTGCTGCTTCAGTATCTTCGACAATAAATTCATTAATGCCTTTAACCAAAGAGTATTCTAAACGCTCTTTAATCGGTAGCTCACGCCAGGTTAAATCAGCCTTATTGTTTTTGCTCCCCGCTTGCCCGCGATAAGACTCAGCCACATCAAGTAAGCGTTCTGTTGCATCGTCATCGCTATTTTGTATAACATCTTCAACAGCAAGGCGGAGATCGTCAGGAATATCTGAATAAATAGCTAACTGACCTGCATTTACAATGCCCATGTCCATACCATTTTTTATTGCGTGATATAAAAACACCGCATGAATCGCTTCACGTACTGGGTTATTACCACGAAATGAAAATGATACGTTAGAAACACCGCCCGAAATCATCGCATGAGGCAGGTTTTCTTTTATATCGGCAACCGCTTCAATAAAATCTACCGCATAGTTATTATGCTCTTCGATACCGGTTGCGACCGCAAAGATATTGGGATCAAAGATAATGTCTTCTGCAGGAAAGCCTATTTCATTGACTAAAATTTCATAAGCACGTTTACATATTTCATACTTACGTACCCGTGTGTCTGCTTGACCTTGTTCATCGAAGGCCATAACAATAACAGCCGCGCCATAACGGCGTAATAGTTCAGCTTGTTTACGGAAGTTTTCTTCGCCCTCTTTCAAGCTGATTGAGTTAACAACCCCTTTGCCCTGAATACATTTCAAGCCTTCTTCTAAAATATCCCATTTAGAAGAATCAAGCATAATAGGCACTTTCGCGATATCTGGCTCACCAGCAATTAAATTCAAATAACGGATCATCGCCGCTTTTGAATCAAGCATGCCTTCATCCATATTTATATCTATAATTTGCGCGCCATTGGCAACTTGTTGCAGGGCAACGGCGACGGCTTGTTCGTAATTTTCTTCGGTAATTAAGCGCTTAAATACAGCAGAGCCAGTAACATTAGTTCGTTCGCCAACGTTAACAAATAATGAACTTTCCTCTATGGTTAATGCTTCAAGCCCGGACAAACGACAAGCAATTTTCCTGGCGCTGATTTCCCTAGGTTTTACATTGGCAACCGCATCCGCCATACCTTTTATATGCGCTGGCGTTGTACCACAACAGCCACCAATAATGTTAAGGAATCCCGACTCAGCCCACTCATTGACATGAACATTCATATCTTCGACGCTGAAATCGTATTCACCAAAGGCATTAGGCAAGCCTGCATTAGGATGAGCTGAAACAGCAAAGTCTGATATTCGACTCAATTCTGCCACATATTGTCTTAGTTCAACCGGACCTAATGCACAGTTCAAACCAAATGAAATAGGTTTTGCGTGGCGCAATGAATTATAAAAAGCTTCGGTAGTTTGCCCAGACAATGTTCTGCCTGATGCATCAGTAATAGTACCCGAGACCATTACAGGTAAACGTAACTGTAATTCATCAAAAACAGTTTCAACCGCAAAAATAGCCGCTTTAGCATTTAAGGTATCAAAGATAGTCTCAATAAGAATAATATCTGAGCCACCTTCAATCAGTGCTTTCGTTGATTCTATGTAGGCATCTTTTAATTGATCAAAAGTCACATTTCGATAAGCAGGATCGTTAACATCAGGTGAAATAGAACATGTTCTGTTCGTTGGCCCTAAAACGCCGGCAACAAACCTTGGTTTATCAGGGTTTTTAGCGGTGAATTCATCCGCTGCTGCACGGGCTATTTGTGCCGCCGCTAAATTGATTGCCGCACTGTACGACTGCATATCGTAATCTGCCATCGCAATCGTCGTGGCATTAAAAGTATTAGTTTCAAGAATATCAGCACCCGCTTCAAGGTATTCATAGTGAATAGCTTTAATTACCTCGGGCTGTGTAAGCACTAACATATCATTATTGCCTTTGACATCAAGATGCCAATCAGCAAATTTTTCACCTCGATAATCTTGTTCTTCAAATTTATAGGCTTGGATCATCGTCCCCATAGCACCATCTAAAATAAGAATTCTTTTTTGTATTTGTTGCTCAAGACGACTAAATGATGCTGATTTTTTCATACGATTTCTCTACTTTTACTTTCAAACTTAATTTAATGACTAGATATATCCGACACTGTTTATATTTCTGCGTCTGGGTGTATTGCTTTAATATTTGTTGCATCTAGCTTGTACGGTGTGATCTGATAAACATAATAGTTTAACCAATTAGTAAATAATAAACTGGCATGACTACGCCATGAACTGTGTGGCACTTTTGTTATGTCATCATCAATATAATAATTATTGGGCATAACTGCATTAACATCAGCCTTAAGATCACGTTGAAACTCTTCATCTAGCGTGGTTGAGTCATATTCTGGATGTCCGGTTAAATAGACTTGTTGTTTATTTTTGCTCGCGACCACATAAACGCCTGCTTGTGGAGATTCAGCAATAATCTTTAATTCAGGAATTGACAGGTAATCAGACTTATCAATATATCCAAATCGTGAGTGTGGGACATTAAAAAATTCTTCAAAGCCGCGGGTAAGCTGTTCTTTTTGGTCGATGGGGCTATGCTGAAAAACACCAGATAATTTTTCTTTTCTTAAATGTCGTCGCAATCCATAGTGATGATATAGAGCGGCATGAGCAGCCCAACAAGAAAACATTGTTGAGGTGACATTTTCTTCAGCCCAATCAAATATTTCACAAATTTTATCCCAGAAGGTTACTTTCTCGTATTCCATTAACGCCAATGGTGCACCGGTTATAATTAAGCCATCGTATTGAGTATTTTTAATGTCATCAAAGAGACGGTAAAAATTATCTAAGTGCTCTTTCGGCGTATGTTTGGATTCATTGGCGTGAATACGTACAAAATCGACATTTATTTGTAAAGGTGTATTAGACAATACCCGTAATATTTGAACTTCTGTTTCAATTTTATTAGGCATTAGATTGAGAATAGCGACTTTCATTGGGCGAATTTCTTGACTTGCCGCTCTACGCTCAGACATTACAAAAATATTTTCTTCACCTAAAATAGACAAAGCAGGTAATAAATCTGGAATTTTAATGGGCATAGCGTTTACCTAATCAAATAATGTCAAACAAGCATGAACACTTCGTTCTCTACTTTCATTTATTAACTTATATTATGGCTACCAATCAACATACAGGTTTCGACTAACTCAAGCACTACGAATGATAACGGATATATAAATATTATCATTTTATGGTACGTGTATTTTTAGCTATGTCAACATCTAAACGTATAGACGTCTATAATGTTTTTTACGTTAATATTATTTGTCATCTATAACCCTAGCGAGTAAATATTGGTGGAACTAACCTAATAGAGTGCTACGTAGAAAAACGGGGAGGTATTCGGGCAGTAAAGATGCTTAGGTAAAACACTATATCAGCCTATTAAAGAACGATGGCATAAGAGAGCAAAGTCATTAATTAGATATAAAAAAGCCACTGTAAATACAGTGGCTTAATAATTGTTTAAACTTTTATGTTTAATGTGTAATGTTTATTCTACAGCTTCTTCTTCTTTAGCTGGTTTTTCACTTGCTCTTACACTTTTAATTAACAGTAAGTCGCGTAAACGCTTATCAAGTTCTTTTGCCATTTCAGGTTTTTCTGCTAAAGATTTAGCCGCATTTGCTTTACCTTGGCCAATACGATCGCCATTGTAGCTATACCAAGAACCGGCTTTTTCAACCATGTTATGCAAAACGCCTAAATCAATTAATTCACCTAAGCTGTTAATACCTTCGCCATATAAAATCTGAAATTCTGCTTGTTTAAAAGGAGGCGCTATTTTGTTTTTAACCACTTTTACGCGAGTTTCGTTACCAATAATTTCGTCGCCTGCTTTTACAGCACCGATACGTCGAATATCTAAACGAACAGAAGCATAAAACTTAAGTGCATTACCACCCGTTGTGGTTTCAGGAGAACCAAACATTACACCAATTTTCATACGAATTTGGTTAATGAAAATAATCATGGTATTTGATTTTTTCAAGTTACCTGTCAACTTACGCATTGCTTGTGAAAGCATACGGGCTTGTAATCCCATATGAGAGTCACCCATATCGCCTTCAATTTCTGCTTTTGGTGTAAGGGCAGCAACAGAATCGACAACAATAACGTCTATAGCACCTGAACGCGTTAGCATGTCACAAATTTCCAATGCTTGCTCACCGGTATCAGGCTGAGAAACAAGTAATTCGTTAATGTTAACACCTAACTTTTCAGCATAAATAGGGTCAAGTGCATGCTCAGCATCAACAAAGGCACAAACCTTACCGTTACGCTGAGCTTCAGCAATAACTTCAAGCGTTAACGTAGTTTTACCACTTGATTCAGGACCATAAATTTCAACAACACGCCCAAGTGGCAAACCACCCGCACCGAGTGCAACATCAAGCGCCAATGAACCTGTAGAAATGGTTTCAACATCCATGGTGTTATTATCACCAAGCTTCATAATTGAGCCTTTACCAAATTGTCTTTCAATTTGACTTAATGCTGCTGCTAATGCTTTTTCTTTATCATCTTTCATGTTTGTTCCGCCGATGTTGCTAAGATTTCGTTTTGATGAAGCAAGTATACTGTATGACCGTACAGTATCAAGCTTTTTTACAACTATTTTAATTATATTATAAAAAGTAAAATAAGGAGACTTTTAAGTTATTGATAAAAATGAGAATAAACAGCTACAGTAACTTTTAGCCATTACCCGACAAAAAGTTACTATTTATATTATCACGGTAAAATAATTGCATAAACATTATCGTATTCAGTAAAAACTTTAGTTAAATAAATAGAGTCTAAATTTGCCAGTTATGACATAATTGCCACCTTACTCTTTCATTGAACTTATGAGTTACCGCATAGAAATGACGACAGCAAACTTAGACTTATCCTCACACACCCCTATGATGCGCCAGTACTTAACCATTAAAGCTGAGTTCCCTCATATTTTAATTTTTTATCGCATGGGTGACTTTTACGAGTTATTTTTTGATGATGCGAAAAAAGCATCTGATTTGCTCGATATTTCATTAACCGCTCGCGGCAAGACAGGGGGTAATGCAATACCTATGGCGGGCGTTCCCTATCATGCGGTGGAAAATTATCTAGCAAAATTAGTACAATTGGGTGAATCTGTTGCCATTTGTGAACAAATTGGTGACCCAGCAACCAGCAAAGGCCCTGTTGAACGTAAAGTTGTTAGAGTTATTACCCCAGGTACGGTGAGTGATGAAGCATTATTACTTGATAAGCATGACAACCTAATTGTTGCGGTAAGTGAAGGTAATAATAAGTCATCGCAACGCTTTGGGCTGTCTTATCTTGATATGACCAGTGGTCGCTTTGTACTGACTGAGCCAAATACCATTGAACAGTTACAAGCTGAACTACAGCGTTTATCTCCTGCTGAATTACTCTACAGTGAATCGTTCTCAGCGCCAGAGTTACTAAAAGGCTATCAAGGATTAAGAAGAAGACCTGAATGGGAGTTTGATTTAGACACAGCTACTAATTTACTAAATACACAATTTGGCACTAAAGAACTTTCTGGCTTTGGTGTTGGTGATAAATCATTAGGCTTAATGGCCGCTGGTTGTTTATTTCAATATGTAAAAGAATGTCAACGCAGTGCGCTTCCTCACATTCGAGCCATTATTTGTGAGTCTTCTGCTTCTGGTGTCATTTTAGATGCGGCAACTCGTCGTAATTTAGAACTCACGCAAAACTTACAAGGTGGCTTTGAAAATACCCTAGCATCGGTATTAGACAAGTCAGCGACACCAATGGGTTCTAGATTACTAAAACGTTGGTTACATTTTCCTTTACGTGATTTAAACATATTAACTGCACGTCAAAATGCAATTAGTGAACTATTGTCACAAGATTTAACGACTGAATTATTTAGCCAACTTAAATCTTTTGGTGATATTGAGCGTATTGTTTCTCGCATTGCCTTACGTTCTGCGCGTCCAAGAGATTTTGCTCGTTTACGTAATGCTTTAAGTCAATTGCCTGAACTTCAGCAACATTTACAAACTTGTCAGCAAGCACATATCACTGAATTAGCGTCAAAAAGCTTTCCAATACCCGACTTACATGACTTATTACAGCATGCTTTAGTTGAAAACCCACCCGTTCTTATCCGTGATGGTGGCGTTATTGCCAAAGGCTATCATGAAGAACTTGATGTCTTACGTGACTTAAGTGATGGAGCAACTGAATTTCTTGCCCAACTCGAAGCGCGTGAAAAAGAACGTACCGGTATTAGTTCCTTAAAAGTAGGCTATAACAGGGTTCATGGCTTCTTTATTGAAATGAGTCGTACTGCCGCGAACGATGTACCTGATGATTATATTCGCCGACAAACCTTAAAAAATAACGAACGTTTTATTACTAATGAACTAAAACAACATGAAGAAAAAGTGCTTAGCGCACAGAGTAAGTTTCTCGCCTTAGAAAAACGTTTATATGATGAATTGTTCGATTTAGTGTTACCTGATTTAGAAAAACTGCAATTACTTGCTCAAGCTGTCGCAGAACTAGACGTTTTAAATACCTTTGCAGAACGCGCAGAAAGCCTAAATTATGTTAAACCAAGTCTAAGCCAAAATGACGGTATTGAGATTAAAGCCGGTCGTCATCCTGTCGTTGAGTTAATGACTAGTGAGCCCTTTATTGCTAATCCAGTTACCTTAAATAATGAACGTAAGATGTTGATCATTACCGGTCCTAATATGGGCGGTAAATCAACCTATATGCGTCAAACAGCGCTCATTGTTTTATTGGCTCATATTGGTTGCTATGTCCCTGCTGATGCGGCAAACATTAGTTTGGTTGATCGAATATTTACCCGTATTGGCGCTTCTGACGACCTAGCGAGTGGTCGTTCAACCTTTATGGTTGAAATGACAGAAACCGCAAACATTCTCCATAATGCAACAGAAAAAAGTTTAGTGTTACTTGATGAAATAGGCAGAGGAACCAGTACTTATGACGGTTTATCTCTTGCTTGGGCTTGCGCTGAAATGCTGGCGATTAAAACTAAAGCCTTTACTTTATTCGCTAGTCATTATTTTGAGCTAACCCTGTTAGCCGATCAGATACCAAGCTTGGTTAATGTTCATTTAGATGCGGTTGAGCATGGTGATACCATCGTCTTTATGCATACCGTTCAAGAAGGCGCTGCAAGTAAGAGTTTTGGCTTACAGGTTGCACAACTTGCCGGTGTGCCTAAGACCGTTATTCAACGGGCTAAACAACGCTTGGCTGAACTGGAAAGACAACAGGCTCCTTCTGTTATCAATGTCGAACAACAACCCTTTGAGCAACTTTCATTTATTGATAACACTCACCCCGTACTCGAGTCATTGTCATCAATTGATGTAAACGATTTAACCCCCAAACAAGCATTAGATTTATTATTTGAGTTTAAAAGTAAAATGTAGCCCTTAATATTAAATAAAAAAAACCAGCAATTGCTGGTTTTTTGTTTTATCGAAGCTAAAATATCTACGCTTGAAACAAGGCTTCAATCGATAAGTCTTGTTGACTTAAAATATCGCGTAAACGCTTAAGCGCCTCAACTTGAATTTGACGAACACGTTCACGTGTTAAACCAATTTCTACGCCAACATCTTCTAATGTTGCCGCTTCATATCCTAATAAGCCAAAACGACGGGCAAGTACTTCACGTTGCTTAGAGTTAAGTTCGTTTAACCAGTGAATAATATTATTTTTAATGTCGGATGTTTGCAAGCTACCTTCTGGACCACCACTTTTATCATCCGGGATAACATCAAGTAATACTTTATCGTTTTCACCACCGAAGGGTGAATCGACTGAGGTCATACGTTCATTTAGACGCAGCATTTTAGTGACATTAGCGACTGGCACATCAAGCGCTTCAGCAATATCTTCTGCGGTAGGTTCGTGATCAAGCTTTTGTACTAATTCACGCGAAGTGCGTAAATAAATATTGAGTTCTTTAACGACATGGATAGGGAGACGAATAGTGCGTGTTTGATTCATAATGGCACGTTCAATCGTTTGACGTATCCACCATGTTGCATAAGTTGAAAAACGAAATCCACGTTCGGGATCAAATTTTTCTACTGCGCGGATCAAACCTAAGTTACCTTCTTCAATAAGGTCAAGTAAGGGTAAACCACGATTATTATAACGACGGGAAATTTTAACAACTAAACGCAGATTACTTTCGATCATGCGTTTTCTTGAGGGTTCATCACCTTTAAGGGCAAGGCGAGAAAAGTACACTTCTTCTTCAGCGCTAAGTAATGGAGAAAATCCAATTTCGCTTAAATACAATTGAGTGGCGTCTAAATTCGATGGTACATCTTCTCTATCTTTAGATGATGATCTAGTTGATTCTTTTTTATCTACACTAGTACTTACCAATTCTTTTTCTATACTCATGCTGTATCTCCCAAGATTTAGCAAAGCCAACTATCAATGATTAAATATGCACACTAACTCCAATTTATTATTATTATTATTTGTTGTTATTTAGACAGGTACTTCATAGGGTTTACTGATTTACCGCGAAAGCGAACTTCAAAATGAAGCATGACTCTTTCAGCGTCTGTATCACCCATTTTCGCTATAACCTGACCCGCTTTTACCGACTGTTGTTCTTTCACTAAGATACTATCGTTATGAGCATAAGCACTAAGGTAATCATCATTATGTTTAACAATAATTAGCTGACCGTATCCTCGTAAAGCATCTCCGGCATAAACCACCACGCCATCAGCTGTCGATTTAATCGAGTCACCACGTATACCTGCGATGTTTATTCCTTTGTTACCTTGTTTTGCTGTAGAAAAACCTTCAATAACTTTTCCTTGAGCAGGCCACAACCAATTTCTTATTTTTTGAGAAAAACTTGTGCCATTTGCAGAGGTTTTATTGTTTACTTTTTGCCCTCTTACATTTTTACCATACGCCTGCTTTTTATTTGATGCAACAGGTTTTTTTACCCTTGTTGGTATGTTACTTTTCGGCTTTTCATTGCGCGCTATATTACTAGTGGCTTGGCTCGAATTTTTAACTAAAAATAATTTTTGTCCAGGGAATATTTTGTAAGGAGATACCAGATTATTAAAAGTGGCTAAGCTACTAATATCAACATTAGCTCGCCAAGCAATAGAATATAAGGTTTCACCTTTTTTAACGATGTACTCGCGACCTTTTAAGCTATTTTTAACACGCTTACTTAATGGAACTGAGCCTTGAACATCAACAACGGGGGCCGGTTTATGGTTAGAAGAACAACTTACCACAGACAAACTAAGCACTAAAAAAACCACATAAGTGATTTTTTTAGTGCTTAATAGAGCATAATTTTCACGATTTAAAATCAAAAAACCATCCTAGCGTTGTCTGTATTCATTTAACGTAAAACAAAATAGGCCACAACAATAAGCGCAACAATTAGCCAACCCAGTATATCTACCCATTGTCTTATCTTTTGTTCCATGGCGGCCCCTCCCCAGCGAATAATACCGGCAACCAAGAAAAATCGCATTCCACGACCAATTGCTGAAGCAATTAAAAACGGCAGAAAAGCCATATGTAAGAAGCCAGCACTGACTGTGAATAATTTATAAGGGATCGGTGAAAATCCAGCAATAAAGACGACCCAAACACCCCACTGCTGAAACCACAGCACAACGGCGTCAAAAGCGTCTTGCTTACCCATAGCGGTAATTGCCGGTTGTATCCAAGGTTCAAACATATAATAACCGAGTAAATAACCAACAGAGCCTCCCAAAATTGAAGCTATCGTTGTTAATGTGGCGTAAGACCATGCTTTGTGTGGTTTAGCCAGCACCATGGGTGCTAGAAGCACATCAGGGGGAATAGGGAAAAATATAGATTCAGCAAAAGTTAATAGTGCCAACATTCTTGGCGCAAATTTATGTTCAGCAAAACGAAGTGTCCATTCATACATTTTTGAAAAAATTTTCAATTAAATCATACCTTTTTTTCAGATAATAAAGAGTGAGTAATATTGTTTAGTTTATTTATGCAAAGACCACAATACTCTGCAGCTAATCTAGGGCTATGGCAGTAACGTACTGGCACAACTTTTTATATCAAGCGATGAAAAATTAAATTAACGCGCCGGGTACAAGCGGTACAAATTTAACCATTTCAACTTGTTGTTCTTTATACTCATCGCCATGACGAGTAATAACTTTTAGTATTTGCGTATCTGTGCCAACAGGTATCACTAAGCGCCCACCATCAGCTAACTGTTCCAGTAATGCCTTAGGCACTTCGGTTGGCGCTGCAGTAACAATAATCGCTTGAAAGGGAGACTTACTACTCCACCCTTGCCAGCCATCACCGTGCTTCATTGAGACGTTATTTAAATCTATTGATTGTAAGCGACGTTTCGCCTGCCATTGTAATGCCTTAATACGCTCGACCGAAAAAACTTTAGCAACCAATTGTGTAAGGATGGATGTTTGATAACCAGACCCTGTCCCTATTTCTAGAATGCTGTCAGGGACACCGTCCGCTAATAATAATTCTGACATTTTTGCCACTATATAAGGTTGAGAAATAGTTTGTCCCTGCCCAATAGGCAAAGCCGTATTGTCGTATGCTTTATGCGCTAAAATTTCAGGAACAAAAATATGACGAGGTGATTGAGCAATCGCTTGCAACACCCGCTGATCACGTATCCCTTCTGCGTATAATTTTTGCGCTAATAGCTCGCCGCTACGACGTGATTTACCGCTCACATTGCTCCCTACCCTTACATTCATAACCTGCTCTTTTTATTTTTTTTATTTTAAAATTAACATGTGATTTATCTAAAATTTAGCAATAACTCAACGGTAACTTAAATGATTAAGTCGCCGACCCAACGAGTGATCGATGCCAAACTATCATGGGCGGTCATATCAACAGTTAACGGGGTTATCGATGCATAACCATTGGCAATAGCATGAAAGTCTGTACCTTCGCCACAGTCTTGCTCTTGGCCTAATCGACCGTACCAATATATATCACGTTGCCATGGGTCTTGCGTTTTTTCCATCATTTCTGCTTTATGACGATTACCCAAGCGTGTCACCTTGACACCTTTTAATTCACTAAGCGGAATATCAGGGACATTAATATTGATAATTTGATCGACGGCTAATGGATGAGATTGTAAACGTTGAATAAATTTTGCCGTAACCACGGCAGCTGTTTGGTAATTTTGTTCACTTTGACCCACCAAGGAAACAGCGATTGCTGGCATTCCCATATGGCGCCCTTCTGTTGCCGCCGCTACCGTACCTGAATATAAAGTATCATCGCCTAGGTTTGCGCCACAGTTAATACCGGCAACAACCAAATCAGGTGTAACCAGCTGACTGATACCAAGATGAACTGAATCGGTTGGCGTGCCGTTTACTGAAATGAAACCATTGTCTAACGTTTGAATGCGTAGCGGGTTCATTAGCGTTAAAGAGTTACTGGCACCACTACAGTTTCTATCGGGTGCGACTACCGTTACCTCAGCCATTTTTACTAATTCGTCGTATAAAACTTTAATGCCTAAAGCATGAACACCGTCATCATTACTGAGTAATATTTTCATTAGTTTACCGCTCGCTCTGTCATATCTTGATAACTGATTAATTCACGCAAAATGGTGGTTGCATAACAACCAGAAGGCAAAAAGAAGCTCAATGTTATGGTGTCATCAACCGACTTTATACTGCCTTCAGTTAACGACAACCTAATTCTACGTCGTTCTTGCTTTAAACCAAACTTAGCTAAACCTTGGCAAAAGTCAGCGTAACCATCGGCAACCTGCTGCTCTAGCTGTTGTGATTCACCTTGCGACATTAATTCGCCAGCGCCCCACAGCACAGCCGTTAGGTCGATATCTTTTTCTTGAAAGCGTTGACGAATGGTTGCGTCAATTTCATCAGCCAAAAATACCGACTGTGTACCGCTTAACATAAAAACATCACCCGTTTGTAAAGATTCAAACTGATTTTTTTCAATACGAGTACTGATTATTTGATTAAATATTTCTGAGCGAGCCGCCGATAAATACAGGCCTCGTTTCTTTTTATCTTTTACTTTCTTACCTTGAAATAACTCCAACGCTCTTTCAAGGTTGCCGCCATTAATACCAAAGCGTTGTTCACCAAAGTAGTTAGGCACACCAAATTGGCTAACCGCAGCCCAGCGGCGTAAGACATCATCGGTATTACTGACATTACGTAACACTAATTCGAAGCGATTACCTGACAACGCACCGATGCGTAATTTTTTGTTATGACGTTGTTGGGAAAGAACTTCAACACCTTCAATGGCCAAGTCACTTAAATCATAAATCGCTTTGCCTGGTAGGTGAATACCGAACCACTGCTCGGTAACAGCAAATCTGTCTTTTAAGCCGGCATAAGATACTAAGCCTTCTTTTACCTTAAAGTATTTAGCCAACTCTCGGGCAACAACCAGCGTATTGGCGCCAGTTTTTCTCAGGTGAATAAATAAATGTTCACCTTCGCCGCAAGGTTCAAAAGGTAATTTTTCAAAGACCTTAAAATCAGACATTTCACTACGAAGTTGGCCAGTTGCATTCGGTTGGGTATATAAATATTGTAATGACTTGCTCATTTTATTGATTATTCTCTATAACGGCTGCAGAAGATTTTGTCAGTAAGACCACAGCGTGAACAGCCACACCTTCTTTACGACCTGCATAACCTAACTTTTCAGTCGTGGTTGCTTTTACATTAACTTGATCTAGCTCTGCTTGTAAGTCTTCACTTAAGCAAGTACGCATCGCCAATAAATGTGGTGCTATTTTAGGGGCTTGTGCAACGATAGTGATATCGGCATTACCGAGTTGATAGCCTTTTTCAATCATTAAACCGACCACATGCTTTAATAAAATTCGACTATCGATATTTTCATACTGACCATCTGTATCGGGAAAGTGATTACCAATATCGGCTAAGCAAAGCGCACCCAATATTGCGTCACACAAGGCGTGGATAGCAACATCACCATCCGAGTGAGCAATAAAGCCTTGCGGATAATCTATTTCTACACCGGCTAAAACAATAGGGCCTTTGCCACCAAATTTGTGTACATCAAAGCCGTGACCTATTCTCATGGTGTTTCCTGTAATGTTGGTTTTTGTTGCTGTTGTTTTTGCTTAGCTAAGAAAAAAGCGGCTAAAGCGAGATCATCTGGATGAGTAATTTTTATATTTTCACTGCTTGCCGAAACTAACAGACTAGGTAAATTAGCCCGTTCAATTGCTGATGATTCATCAGTGAGTTCAGCTCCTTGATTAAGGCCATTAATAATCGCTGCTTTTAATTCTCGCACGGGAAACATTTGTGGTGTTAGCGCGTGCCATAAATGCTCTCGCGCTACCGTTGATAAAACTTGCTGACCATTTAACGTACTCAAAACCGATCGTTTCATGGTGTCTCGCACCGGTGCAGCTAATAATCCGCCCACTTCTTTTGCTAGGCAACGAGCAATTAACGTTGAAATATCATCATGAGTAACACAAGGTCTCGCGGCATCATGCACCAAGACCCAAGAATAGTGCTCAGGGTCAATCGCTGTTAATCCAGCCAGTACTGAATCAACTCGTTCTTTGCCACCAATAACCGTTTCAACCTGAGCATTATTGATCAATGAAGTTTGTGGGTAATATTCATCATTTGCACTAAGCGCGATAATGACTTTATTTATCGACGGATGACTTAACAGGCGTTCAATGGTGTGTTCTAAAATCGTTTTATTATCAATAGTTAAATATTGCTTAGGGCAATTTGCCTGCATACGTTTACCTGCACCAGCGGCAGGGACAACAGCAATAAATTGTTGAGTGAGCTCTGTTGGATTAATTAGCATAACGTTATTATTCCGGGTCTATTTGCATGGTGTTTTTTTCAGAGGGTATTAAACGAAAGAATGTTTCGTTTTCTTTTATCATCCCTAACTCATTTCGAGCGCGCTCTTCAATAGCTTCGACGCCTGATTTCAAATCGTCGGTATCAGCATATAATAATTTATTACGTTGTTTGAGCTTGTCATTGTCTGCTACTTGACGTTGAACTTCTTGTTCCAAAGCTAGATAGTCAGGCACACTGTTTTTCCCGAACCATAGTCGGTATTGTAATAACATCAAAAAAACCAGTAATAGTACGGTTATAGCGCGCATAAAAACCTAATGTAAAGCCTAAAATTTAGTCAGAGAAGTACCAGTACGGTTGCCATTATAAATGGGTGTTTGCTGGTGTAAACATTATTAACGCATTTATAATTTTTAAAAATTAAATTGCTAACGATTGCTTAAAGTTACGCCAGTTAATGGCACAAGATAATAACAACTCACGCAAACTCGGTGTTAAAGGGTTTGCTCGATGGGCATTTAACCAACAATGGCCACTACAAGCTGCCGTCATCACTTTCTTATTCGGTTTGAGTAACTGCCCTATTGCCTGGTTTTGTTCAAGCTCGGTTAAAGAGAACCAACCATGAAGATTGGTTCGAAAACGCTGTTGCTCAAGATCAATTCTGTCAATAGAGTCTAATAATATCGTGGAATCTTTGGCAATAGGCACCACTAGGCCATGATGCAACGTTGCCGATAAATACCACTGTTTTACTGACTCGCTGTCTTGACCATTTAATGGCATCTGTACACCTTGTTTAGCTGACCAAGTTGCATTTTGCACATCAAGCTTTAGGGGTGTTTGCACCTGTAACATGGAATTTGCCGTACGCTTGATATAATGAGGCAAGCTTTTTAATCGCCCCTGCATCAATGAGGCTGTTAAAAGAGGATCTATACTCAACTGCCCCAACTCTCTTTCATATAGCGCATTACAAAGCTCAGCAAAATCAGCTGATTGATAGTCCCTTTGCCATATTGAGGTTTGTTCATTCATGAATAATTGAGTGCTTTTTAATACGTTACTGGGTAGAATTCAACCTGAAGTTTAAGCATAACCTATTGGGTGAAAAAGATAAAATAAAGCGATAGTCTTTATTTATGGCTATTACCATGCATATTATTAGCTTTATCGCCCTTAACATTAACCAATAGCGCTATGCTGTTAATTGAACTCCACATAATCTAACACCGAAAACTCATGGAAAATATATGTTTGAAAAAGTAGCAAGTGAAAGCCCAGTAGTAGAAAAAACACTCTCTCTAGCGCCAACCGATTTATTACGACAAGAAATAGATCAGGTAAGTTATATTTATAATATCATTGTTGATTTTTTTGCTAATTATACCTTCCAATTAATTGGCGCCTTCATCATTTTCGCGCTCGGTTATATCGTCGCAGGCAAAATATCCAATGTTGTATTGAGACTATGTACAAAACATAAACTTGATATCACCTTAAGTCAGTTTTTGGCCAGTACCACCAAAATGCTTATCGTCATTATGATAACCGTTATCTCGCTAAGTAAATTAGGCATTAGTGTTACGCCATTTATAGCTGCCATTGGTGCCATTTCTCTTGGCGCAGGTTTAGCCTTACAAGGTTTATTAGCTAACTATGCTGCTGGTTTTAATATTATTATTATTCGCCCCTTCGTGGTTGGTGATACCATAACGGTGCGCGGTGTTACCGGCATAGTCAAAGAAGTTCTTCTGGCTTATACCATAATTCATGACCAAGACAGTGTTGCGATCACCATACCGAACAAACATATTGTTGGCGAGATATTACACAATTCCAAACATGACTCATTATTAGAGTTAACGGTGGGTATCGCCTATAAAGAAGACCCATTACAAGTGGTTACTATTTTAGAAAAAACGATAGATGAACTCAATATCGTTGGAGAATCACGCGAACCACAAATTGGTATTAGCGAGTTTGCTGACAGCTCTATCAATATTTCGATACGCTTATGGACGCCCACGGCTAATTATTATGATGCTAAATTTAAAGCCTACAAAGCAATTTACTTAGCCCTGAAAGAAAACAATATCGAGATCCCGTTCCCACAACGCGACGTTCATTTAATCTCACAAGCTTAGTATAATGGTTGAATAAGTCTGACTTTTCACCATAAATTCAACGCATAAAAAAACCACTCATTGAGTGGTTTTTTTTCGAGGAAAATTGTAGCTGCGGATAATGTTCGAAACTAGCACTCATCAAATGATGATTGAGTCTCAATGGAAAATTTTGCCACAAACATGACCTAATGCAGAAATAAAAAAGCAGCCATTAGGGGACTGTAGGATGTCTGAGCTATTTGCTATTTTCTTTTGCTATTCTTTCTAGGTAGTTCTTTTTCATTTCATTCAATCCATCGATAAATTCTTGAGATTTATACCCATTTTTTTTAGCTTTTTCAAGCCATGAATGAGCAAGATTAAACTCAATATCCCCTCTTTTGTCACTCCACCGATGAGCATACATTTTACCTAGCCAGTACATCGCAGAAGAATCATTCTCTTTAGCTGCTCGTTCTAGAAGATTTTTTGATTTTTCTGAAAATGTATCAAGCACAAAGAGAAATATTCCATAAACTCTAATAGCGAGTACATCATTCTCTTTAATTGATTGTTCATACCAATATACAGCTAGTTTTTCATTTTTACTTTTTTCTGCATCATCATCCGCGTCTACAGCTCTATTTGCATAATTATTGGCCGTAAGGAGTTGCGCTTTTATATGACCACTATTAGCCGCTCCAAGAAGCCAAGTAAGAGCAACATCACTATTCTTTTCCCGCATTGTTCCTGTTTGATACATGGAACCAATAGTAAATTGTGCTCCAGCATGTCCTGCTTGTCCTGCTTTAGTTATAAAACTAAACGCTTCACGAAGGCTATTATCTAATTTAGGCCGATTGTTCTTGGCAAAATGCCAAATTTCATATTGGCTGTCTACATCACCATCAACAGCTTTAGCTTTTAATTTTTGATATGTAATGAGTAAATCAGAGTGACTTGGGTCTTTTATTTCTTTTGATACTGCACCCATGCTTAATAATAAAATGGCGACGTATAATATAGCTTTCATAATTCCCTTATATCCTAACTTCCGCTGTTCATTCTTTACAGACCATAACAATATCAGTTTTTTACGTCAAAATAGTGCAAGAAGTGGAAGTAAAAAACATTAAACTTCAGCTCTAGCTTTCATAAGTTTTAATAAGGATGTATGAAAATCCCTAAAAATAAATTCCCCCCAAATTCTAGAATACACACCAAAGTTAGTATTATCCTGAACGGTTGTAGAGAGAATTAATTCACTCTTCCCATTTTCTAGATGGTTTATTTTATAAAACCCAGTTAAAGGAGAGAAGTAATCACCACCCAATTTGACGTGCTTATCTAAAGAAGTATCAGGAATAGTGTCGGGGTCTATTTCAAAACGGTATGACATTTTCTCGTTAATGCTCCATTCTGTAATAACTTCATTAAATTTCACATTTTTCTCCCAAATACTAGTTCTAACACTACCCACATTAGCTCCTGACATTTTTGCGGAAACAGGGGCTGGGACTCCCATTAACTGTGTAAATGAAAATGGTAATTCATCTTTATCTATATGGTTAACATTGCCAAGTTCACCCCAAACATGTGAAGGTGATGCATCAATTATAATTGTATTTTCAATAGTATAAACATTTGATAGTTGGAGGTAATTTATTTCAACAGGAGCAATTATAAGTGGAATTAATGCGACACAAGATAAAGTACCCGGCTTATTCTTGAAGTGTTTTAATCCGTAACCTGCTGTTAAGCCTCCTAGACTGGAAAAGAACATAAATGCAGGTAATGCAATTAATACACAAATACTACCTTCTAATAAAGTTACTATACTTGCTAATAAGAAAACAAATATAGGCTGCCAAGCTATTACAGTCATCTCTCCTGCTGTTAGTTCATCTTTAACTTTATATTCGAAATAGATACGTATAAAGCCAATGACAAATGGCACTATAAACATAAATGAAATGGTAACTAATCCGCCAAAACCATTAAGCTGGTCTAATTCCCAAATAACTCTAATGATAACTCCATAGGCAACACCTAATAAGATACCAACATGCTTTGGTGAAATGTTTTTCATTTTATACTCTATTGATTCTCTGAAAATATATGATGATAATTATGGAGTACGACAGTCCGCTAATCGCTCTAACCTGTTGGTGAGCCCTTGATTACATTACGATATATCACTGATTTACTCAAGAGTGACATTGAGAGACAGTCAGTTATCTGAAATAAGAAACGATACCTCTCATATTCAGAAGTTAACTATATTGGCTAATAGTCCTCAAAGCCTTTATGTTTTTATGATTTAGTTTTTCATATTGAGAGTGCTTAATAAACTTTGGACCAATCCAACCATCCTCATGCGTAAAAGCCATGCTCCACGCCAGATTTGTTGGGTAAATATGGAAATCTAAGAGCTTACTGTTATTTTCGGGCTTGTTTCTAGTAATGTAAACCACTTGCTCGTCATGACCGAAGCAATCTTCCATCACAACATATTTAGGTGAATTATGAGTGTTATAAAGATCTAAAGCTTCTTCTCTGTCATGTTCACACTTTAGCAAATCCCACATATAAGTTTTACCGCGCAAAATACCTTTAAAAGGTGTCTTCTCAGGATGAAAAATAGAAAGCCACTCATGAGCTATTCTCAAGGCTTTTTCACCTTTAACAATTTCATAGTTTTCAATATCTAATTCTTCAATGAGGTTTATATGCTTCATTTATGGGTACTTTATTCTACTTCCGCTATTCGCTCTAGATAGACATTAACCTTTTCAATGCATTAACGTCAAATCAGTACCAACTGCGGTCAGTCATTTTCTCCTGTATTGGTGTATGGTTTATTTTTATTCATTAGTGCAGTTAACTTAAAGTAAGCCTCTAACACACTGGAGCTAAGCTTTGGCAATTGAAAACCATCTTCATTATTCATAATGCCGCTAATTAAGCCACCCATAATAACTTGTTTGTTTTTTCAACAATAAACTACACTTAAATTACCCTCTTATAAGTGTGGTGATTGTTATGCCTAAGCCTCGTTCACAACAAATCAGTTTATCTGATACGCCGTATTATCATATTTGCAGTCAAACCGTTCGCAAAGCCTTTTTATGTGGTGTTGATAAAGAAACCGGTGTCAGTTATGAGCACAGGCGTCATTGGATTGAACAGCGCATTTTTAAATTATCTCAGGTCTTTGCTATTGATATATGTGCTCATGCTGTCATGAATAATCACTTACATTTAGTCCTTCATGTTGATAGTGAACAAGCTAACAACTGGACGACGCTAGAGGTACTGTCCCGTTGGCATAAGTTGTTTAAAGGCACCCTGTTGACCCGTCAATTTCAACAAGAGCAATCATTAACTACATTAACTACATTAACTACATTAACTCCATTCGAAATGGAAATGGTTGAAGAAACAGCACAGGTCTATAAACAGCGTTTAATCGATATCAGTTGGTTTATGCGGGCATTAAACGAGCCTATTGCTCGACAAGCCAATAAAGAAGATAAATGCACGGGGCACTTTTGGGAAGGACGCTTTAAATCACAAGCGCTACTCGATGAAGGGGCATTACTTGCTTGTATGGCTTATGTAGATTTAAATCCAGTGCGTGC
>NZ_JACGWC010000035.1:0-32979 GCF_014077545.1 Colwellia sp. BRX10-1 | reverse complement strand
CCTGAGCTTAATTTATTACAAATCGCCACCACCGCCACCACAACTAGCATTTACTAAAGTTGACGTTGCTGTGCCACAGTCACCCATATGGTTACAGACTCTTGCTTTAAAATATTGCAAACCACTAAAATAAATTTCACTGTGACTTGTTGATTGGCTATAGGGTAATATTTTTGCTCAAACACCGTATTTTCCATTACGGTGTTCAAGCTGATAAAACTCTCCTGAAGCTAAACTGCCATTAACAATTCCCCAAGAAGTATTAATTAATGCCCCACCATTTGAACAAGAGTAACTTTTATTAAGCCAAGTTGTTTTGTTTGGCAGGCTGCTAGCGCAATAAACCGAGCTGTCATTAGGTATACCAACCACACTCCATGCAGCACAAACCGCTTTGTGTTCATTTGAATTATTACCGTGTACTTGTAGGGCAACTCTTGCCGTATGTTCCATCGCATCTATAAAGGTTTCAGCGCTAGTCATGTATTGGGTAAGTGCTTGAAAGAAGATGTTTTCTGCTTTTGTATGGCCAACCCCCGTTTCTACAGGGTGACTGGTTCGTCCTTGTGGATGAAAACCGCCATTGACCAACAAGTAATAAGCAAGGTTGATTATGCCTGAGCTATCATGGACCTCAGTATTAGAAGTGAGGTCTAAATAAAAATCTAATGAATTATTATCTTTAGTAGGGTTATTCATATACCGCATGGCATCACCACTAACGGCTGGTTTCCATACATCTTCAGCAAGGAGCCAAGTATTGCTTGTTTGACCGTTTTTAAAAATATCAACAGCTGTAGCAAAAACATCACTAAGAGCTTCGCTTACTCCTCCTGACTCACCAATAAATTTACCGTTAGCACCCTGTTGATAGATAAATGTCGGGCCTATTTCATTCGATACTCCATGAGTATATTCATGGGCGACAATATCTAAAGAACGTCCTAAAGAAGAAAACAGGCTGTCATCCCCATCACCAAAGAGGAACCTTTTATTGTTTGAATCCCAACGGCCAATATTTTTTTCATCTGGCTGTCCTACATCACTTACTACATAATGAATAGTCGCTTTTAGGCTTGTGCCATTATCATCAAAAGAGTCAATACCCTGTTTATTATTAAAATAATCATACGTTGTTTTTAGATGTTCATAGACATCCATAGCGGTAGTGTCTGAAGATGAGCCTCCCTCAGAGATAAGAGTTGTTGTTCCTAAAGGGATATCTTGATTGCCAGCACTGCGTATTTCTCTATCTAAAGCGTTATGAATTTGAGGTGTTCGCATGATAAATTGAGCATTTGTGGCATCAATATAAATCTTATCAAGGTATTGACTACCATTATTATCCTTATATTCAATTAAAGATAACCATGACAAATGAGCACCCCCTAAAGCATCAACCACATAAATTAACTTGGGCTGATCTAGGATATTTATATTTTTGTTATCACTTAATATATCTAATGATGCATTAAGCGCTTGCTGTTGAGTGATTAAAGCTTGAATGGCCAAATTTTCAGAAGAAATAACATTACCATTGATAGCATAAATATTATTATTGTTGTCGGTATGAATAATGAATTCAGCACCCTCTACTTTTATGTGATTTACATATAAGTCTAGCCGAGTATGATAACCCGTTGATGAGTTATTAACTCTTCTTATTTTAAAAGACTGGTTAGCTTGTAGATGATATATAGCGCCAATATTTTTAATTAACTTATTAATATCTTTATCGTGTGTCGCTGGGTTGTAATAACCTAATTCACCTTCGATATTTGATGGCATGCCATGTGCGTTAAACTTTAATTTACTGAGGTTACCAATTTTTTTGATGGCATTTCTTTGCTCTATACGTGTTCCTTTATCCTTTTTTATTACTTCATTAGCCGACACTATACTAATTGTGAATACAAAGCTAAAAGTGAGTGTCATCACAAGTTTAACTATGTTTAATGTAAACGTTTTTAAACGGATGTAGTTTGTTTTTTTTGTTCTATCAATCATTTAACTTACCTGTTGTTATAATTAAATTATTGGAACAACAAAATGCATTTACTTCTAACTTAAAAGACTAACGACTAATACTCACGAACGTGACTAATTTCACAATTGTTGCTATTCATCCTTAACCCTATGCATGTTTGATATTCCATTTAAAAAGCTACACAATTCCAATGTGTTCTTTTTTTAGTCACAAAAAATATATCACATTGATTATTAATCACAAGGAACAAATTGATTTACAATGAAATTTCAAATGAACACCTGATTTTTAAAACATTAATAAGCAATCTAAATCAGATCAAATCCATATACGCTTAGTGCCCCGAAGCGCCATAGAATTTAATACCTAAAATCATATTAATTTAATGTCCGCTTTGGTATTTTCTAATCAAATTAGAATTTTTGACTTTATAGATTCCTGATGAAATTTAGAACAATTCTATTATCTAACGCAGGGCTGATTTTCATCGGTTCTCTTGTCGCTAGATAAGCCAAGGCTAACGTCCGGTTTCGTATCTTTGCTGACCTTATTGGATCGTTGACGAGTTACAAAATTTTCTCCGGTGTAACTTAAATGTTAAATTTCCTCATCGTGTGAGTCATTTCTCATTATTTGTGACGAACCACGCAATTTATTGCAGACTATTGCATTTTTGATTAAATATTTGTAAGACATATCTTACGTAAATGTAAGATATTGAGTAAGTAGATGTAAAAAAAAAGACGTGTTATATACTTTAGTTGTTGATTATGTTGGTTTTTGTATATTTACATGCTTGTTACATTTTTATATCGTTAAATATAAAATATTATTATGGGTACGAATAAATCTTAATTAACGTAATATTAACCACATCAGGAAGATGCAGGTCAGGAAGACCGATAGAGTAGAGTACTCTTAAAAGGACGCTTGAAGGAATAGGCCCGATGACAGGAGTCATCGAAGGAATTAAACGGATTTAGGTTAAAGGAATAACGGCTAGAGGAACAAGCCAGATGACAGGAGTCATCGAATGAACTAAATGGATTTAGGTTAAAGGAATAACGGCTGACGGAATAAGCCCAAGGATGAAATATCACTATTGATGTGACTCAGGACGAGTTGCAATCACGGAAGATGAATGGAAAGCAAAGGATTATTAGGAAACACTACGGACAGTTCTTTATGGATGAAGCGGGACACATATAATATGCAGGATGCATATAAGCTAGTTCAGGAAATACGGCTCTTAGAGCCGTATTTTTTTGCTTAAAATATAGTAATTTAATTCTCAAGGAATGTTGAATAATATGGGTGCTTACCTAAAATGGCTTGGCTACCCTTAAGAGAAAAGGTATAACCACATAAAGTAAAGCTGCTTCTAATGGCAATATTCTTGATTATCACTTTAGTATCTAGTGGTGAAAACCGCGCTAAATAGTCACCATTATTTTCTTGATTAACGTCCAATGTTCTAATCACTTCACCACTATCATAAGAGATAACCTGACAGCTTTTATCACCTTGTGCGGTCATTTGTTGCCATAAAAAACCACTAATAGATTTGTCACCCTGCCATTTTATAGTAATACCATCAAAAGATGATGCCAATAAAGAAAAGTTATCAGGCAGTGTAACTTCGTGCCTCAGGGATAATTTTGATTGCTCTATGGCTGTTGTTTCATTAGTGTTTGCTGCTATAACGTCATCATCAACTGAGGTAATACTCGATGGCAGAATTATTGCCATTATGATGATTAATATTAGTACTGTTAACACTAATACCTTCTGTTTATTGTTAAGTAGCTTCAGCCTGATCGCTTCACCAATATCATTAGCAGGGGAAACAGGCGAGTCTTTAGCTTTGTTATCATGTTGAGCCAACGTATCAGGGGTATCTTGATAGGAGCTTGCCAATGAATCTTTTACTTCGTGCTGATTAAATGTCGGTTCTATACGTTTTTGAGGTTGAGAACTTCCTTTTTTTATATAGCCCGTTAAATCGACATCACCAGCGTAACCAAGAATATGATTAATTTTTTGGCTTTTGTAGGTCATTAAGAATGTAGAAATAGCTAAAGGGAGTAAAAGTAACCAGTAGCTTATGGTGTTATCACTGATGATTATAATTAACCCAGCAAGTAAAAAGCTGGCTGTAGGTGGCAGCAACCAGCTTATCTTGAGGTTGGCATCATTTAGACGACGCTTTGTTGAAAGAGTAAAAATACCTGCAAAAATAGACAAGGCCATAAAAGATAATAAGTTGTTAAAAGAAAAAATGGCGCTAGTAAGGGTAAACAACAAGTAACAACTTATATGAATAGCGATGAATCGATGACGATTATCTGAACCGGTTAAACAAAATAGTGACTTCAACAAAAGCACATAAACTCCTAAAAATATTGTTTGATCTGAAAACTTTGGCAAGAGTAACCAATTTTCTTTTAACTTTCAGTGATATTTTCATATTCCATCACTTATCATCTTGATACCTTCCGACAAAGTCACACCTCTGGTGTAAGCCATTTCGCACAATGACGTCAGTGATCATACAATAATTTGTAAGTGTAAAAAGAAACACTTTGTAACTATATGTTTAATAGTAATAAATTTGAATTGTTCGATAAAAAGACAAAATAACGTTAATTTTATTTCGTTTACCTTGCTAGCGACAAAACACATGAATGCTAATATTTATCTTGTCAGGACGACACAAGTTATGGATAACACTACAAATAAGTTTAAGGGATAAATACTATTTGTTGAACACGTATAGGAAGTACGAAATGGAAAGTGGTATAAGTTAATATTCAGTTGATAAAGGATTTACCCGCAAGGACACTAACATTTCCAACGGAATGGAAGGTAAATGGATTTACATGAATGGATGCAACAACAAGTGCTGAAGTTAACTTAATTTACTACGCTTATAATGAATGAAAATTTATGGATGAAACTAGCTGAGAAGGGATACTTAACACAGAGATAATACCTCTGCTTATACGGAGTCATTTAAAGGAATTAAATGAACAGTTAGTACTGAAATGGATGTTAATTAAGGATAGTAATAAAGTTTGAGTAAAGTGATATTACCCAAAAATAATTTCCGTATGATTTAGGAAATTTAAAAATTAGCAAATGGATTTGCAGCATTATAATTAGCAACGAAAAAAGCGACTTTTATGTCGCTTTTTCTTTGTCTAGAAAAAGATTATTTACACACCTAATTTATCTTAATACTTGTCGAAATTATATTGTTGTTCAGTAAAGAAAAAACCTGCTAAAAGCAGGTTTTATCAAGCGAAATTCATACTACAACTTAGCTATTAGATGTTCGGTATGAATCACAAGCTTCTTCATCTTCACACTCACCATATAAATATAAACTATGGTTTGTTAGCTTTATTTTATGTGATTTAGCAATATCTTCTTGGCGTTGTTCAATGACGTTATCTTCAAACTCAACTACTTTGCCACATTTTAAGCAAACAAGATGGTCGTGATGCTTTTTATGACTTAATTCGAAAACTGATTTACCGCCTTCAAAATGATGACGACTAACAATGCCCGCATCGTCAAATTGATTAAGTACACGGTAAACGGTAGCCAAGCCAATCTCTTCATTCTGCACTAATAATATTTTGTAAACATCTTCCGCACTAATATGCTGATTATTCGGATTTTGCAAAATAGTGAGAATTTTGATTCGCGGCAGGGTGATTTTTAATCCAGCTCTTTTTAGCTCTTCATTTTGGTCTGCCATTAACTTTAATTCTCTAATTCGGTAATTTAAACAAAATTATAGGGGGTTCTTCTGCTTGAGGGAAGCCTTAGTTGAAATGAATAGTAAATTCATTGGCTTTGATTTTCGAAATTTGTATAAACACCAATAGCTTTACTGGTACGATGAGCTGTATGAGCTAGTGATTATAGGATCAAAGGAGATTTAGATGTTAAAAAAAGCGTGGTTATTAAAATTACTGCTAAATATTTGGCCGCCATTTTTATTTACGGGTATCAAAGTTACAGAGCTATCTAGTGATTTTAGACAAGCCAAGGTGCGTTTAAAAATGCGAGCATGGAATAAAAATGCTTTAGGCACACATTTTGGAGGTTCTCTATTCTCGATGACCGACCCTTTTTATGTGTTAATGATTTTAGCGCGTTTAGATAATCAATATTATGTCTGGGATAAATCAGCTGACATTGACTTTATCAAACCAGGGAAAGGCGAAGTAACAGCTGATTTTTACGTCAGTGATGATTTTATTAATGAGATTATTGAAAAAACCCGTCATGGTGAAAAATATCAACCCACGGTCAATGTTTATGTCAAAAATATTGATGGTGAGCTAGTGGCTAAACTAAATAGGCGTTTATATATACGTCAGAAGAATAAACCGACTTTATTGACCTAATTAGGTAAAAGTAAGACAAAAAAAAGCCTGTCGATACAGGCTTATTATTAGTGGGTTATAAGAAATAAATTAGTCTGCAAGTTCTGCTAAACACATTTCTTCAAATATTTGAGTAACCCACTTGTCAATTCTCGCTTCAGTTAATTCTGGCTGACGGTCTTCATCAATACATAAACCAATAAACGTTTTTTCATCAACTAAGGCTTTAGATGCTTCAAATTCATAACCTTCAGTTGACCAGTTACCAACAATAATTGCGCCTCTTGACTCGGCAATATCTTTTAAAGGTTCCATTGCGTCACAGAAGTATTCAGAATAATCCTCTTGATCACCTAAACCAAAAATAGCGACTAACTTATCGGTAAAGTCTACTTCTTCAAGCTCAGGTAAGAAGTCGTCCCAATCACATTGATTTTCGCCATAATACCAAGTTGGAATACCTAAAATGATTAAATCAAATTCAGCTATTTCTTCTTTTGTACTTTTTGCGATGTCTTTTACTTCAACTAATTTTTTGCCTAACTTTTTTTGAATAGTTTTGCTGACAGCTTCAGTATTGCCTGTATCACTACCGAAAAATAAACCTACAATTGCCATGGTATAAAACCCTTATTTACTAATATTTAATGCTGGTGTCGTCATTGAATTTTTCAATATCGACTCAATAAGTTCTCCGCGACTAACACCTTTAACTTTAGCTAAGTCGTCGAGTTGCTCAAACAAGTCTTGATGTATTTTAAACTCAACTCGTTTTAAGCCATTGTTTTTATCGCGTTTAACTTGATTGCGCTTGTTTATTTTTACTTGCACGCTACGCGAATGAGGATTTGTTTTTGGGCGCCCGGGACGCTTTTCATCACTAAACAAATCAATAGTGGTTAAATCACTTGCTTCTTTTGCCATTGTTAACTCTTACCCAACCCCTTGGCTTTCCCAAACCAGTTGAATAATGCCTTTGGCAATAAAGCCAGCACAACCTAAAAATAGAACCAAATAAACGACCATACGGCCCATTTTGGGAACATCATTTTTTGTCATTACATCATGGACTGATAAGCCAATGAAAATAAAGATAAAAGCAAAAAATAAATTCAAACCAATAGTTTCAATAAGTTCTAAGTTTTCAGCTAACATAATTCACCCTAAAAATTTCAGGCGCACTATAGCATAATCTAACGCTTAAACACATAATTTTTACCACAAATGACAAGGCAATTTGACGCTATTTTTTCAATCAATTAATTGTAGCAAACCTAAAAAGGTTATTTGATTCATTCGTTTTAAAGCGTTTATAAGTCGATATTAAAGGCTTAAATAGTCATTAACAATTTTGTTAAATACTGTCGTTTTCTCTGCATGTAACCAATGCCCCGTGCCTTGTATGATTTTGGCTCGACTATTTGGAAATAATGCTTGGATAATATCACGATGCGCTGCGGTTATATAATCAGAGTTACCACCTTTGATAAAAAGGGTTTCACCTTTAAAATCTTGTTTACCTTCATTTGCCGCCATTATTTGTCGATAACATTGCTGAATATTATCTAAATTGCATTTGAAATTGAATTTTCCATCTTTGGCCACTAAATTACGCAATAAAAACTGCCTAACGCCTATGTCATCAACGAATGCAGACAATTGCTTGTCTGCATCTTTTCTATTATGAATGTCTTCAAGCTTAATACTTTGTAAACCTTCAATAATTAGATTGTGGTGAGGTGGATAGGCAACAGGCGCGATATCAGCAACAATAAGCTTATCCACTTTTTCACTATGGTCTAGTGCAAGCTGCATGGCTATTTTACCGCCCATCGAATGTCCAAGGATATGGGCACGTTCAATATTAATCATTGCCATTAGATCGACAACGTCTTGGGCTAATTCTTGATAGCTCATTGAATTTTTGTGAAAAGATAAACCGTGATTTCTCACATCGATATTAGTTACTCGGTAATTATCTTTTAAACCTTTTGCCACCATATTGAGATTTTCTAAACTACCGAATAAGCCATGTATTAAAATAATATCGGCGCCGGAGCCTTGTTGTTGGTAATGTAAATTCTTAGTCATTGATAGCTCATCGAATGTATATACTTGCTTTAACCTTTATTGTCTTAGCTTTTATTGCACCATGCAATTATTTTGAGGCTTTATCGAGATATTGGCGCTGGAAAGTTTTCCTTAAGCTAAGTATAATCCTGCGCGAATAATAAAATTCTAGGGTAATTAATGAAAAACATTGAAATAGATGAAGAACTTTATCAACACATAGTGTCGAATACCCAATTTATTGGCGAAAGTGCTTCGTCAATCTTGCGTCGCTTACTGAGTTTAACGTTAGCTGAAGATGCGCTTGATGATCTTGTCGAAAGTGTTCAAGATGTTGAAGTCACCACTGACAACTTAGTGCCTGGCGTTGAAGAAAATATCGAAATGGAAGCCGTGATAGTTGAAGAAGTAATGGCAGAACCACCTAGTATTGATAATGTACTCAATTATATCAATAAAGAAGAGTTAGCCATGCAACGTGGTGCAGTTGGTCGATTTTTACTTATTCTTGCCGCTTTATATCGCGTGCACAGTGAAAGTTTTGCTGTTGTCTCTGAGATCCGCGGGCGAGACCGTCTATATTTTGCCAAAAGCAAAGATGAGCTTTCCGCCAGTGGTAGCAGTACCAAACCATTACAAATACCTGATAGTCCATTTTGGGTAATGACAAACTCGAACACTACCCGTAAAAAAATGATGTTAACGAAAGCATCGCTAATGTTAGGTTACACTAACGAAGATGCCGAAAATATTAGAGATCTTTTATAAGCCGTATAAAGTTGTCGACGATAATATTTAAATAAAAAATAAAGGGAATATCATGACTATTCATGCACACGCAGGAAAACCAGTTAGACCACAAGACCGTATCAATATTGGTAAATTAGTCAGTGATTATTTTTTATTAAGGCCAGACGTTGCCATTACCGCACAAAGGGTAACTTTTGGTACCTCAGGTCATCGCGGTAATGCCAGTAAAACCAGCTTTAATGAGCAACATATTCTGGCTATTTGCCAGGCAGTTGCCGAACATCGCATTGAACAAGGATTGAAAGGGCCATTGTTTTTAGGTAAAGATACCCATGCCCTTTCAGAGCCCGCTTTTGCTAATGCGCTGTCGGTGTTAATTGCTAATAACATCCCGGTCGTTATTCAAGACGATGATGGTTTTACACCAACCCCGGTTATTTCTAGGCTCATTATTGCTCATAATAAATTATCGATAAATAAAGATAAGCAAGCCGATGGTTTAATTATTACCCCTTCTCACAATCCACCAACAGATGGCGGCATTAAATATAATCCAGCTCATGGCGGGCCAGCTGAAGGTGGTGTGACTAAAAAAATTGAACAACGAGCCAATGACTTAATTGCCGAAAAGCTCATCAATGTCAAACAAGTTAGCTACCAGCAAGCTTGTTCGTCCGCTTTATTATCAAAACAAGACTTTATTACTTTTTATGTTAACGAACTTGAACAAGTGGTTGACATGAAAGCTATTGCGAAAGCCGGTGTTAAAATTGGTGTTGATCCGCTTGGTGGTTCAGGGATTCATTACTGGCCAGTTATCGCAAAGAAATATCAGTTAAATCTTGAAGTTGTCAATCCTGTTGTTGATGCCAGTTTTGCTTTTATGCCACTTGATAAAGATGGCAAAATTCGCATGGATTGCTCATCTCCTTATGCCATGGCCGGACTCATTGCTTTAAAAGACAAGTTTGATATTGCTGTTGGCAATGATCCCGATTTTGATCGCCACGGTATCGTCACTCGCACGGGCGGGTTAATGAACCCTAATCATTACTTAGCCGTTGCTATATATTATTTGATGACTCATCGTGACTGGCCTAAAACCAGTAAAATTGGGAAAACGTTAGTGTCTAGTTCACTTATAGACCGTGTTGCTAACTATATTGACCGTCCTTTATCAGAAGTGCCGGTGGGCTTTAAATGGTTTGTCGATGGTCTCAGTGATGCTTCATATGCATTTGGTGGTGAAGAGAGTGCGGGTGCTGCTTTTTTATCTCGTGATGGTAGTTGCTGGACAACAGATAAAGACGGTTTTATTATGGCGTTACTGGCAGCAGAAATTCTTGCTGTTACCGGTAAAGACCCCTATCAACTATACCAAGAGCTTGCTGAAAAATTAGGTGAGCCTTGTTATGGCCGTGTTGAAGCCATTGCAAGTTTTGAACAAAAACAAGTGCTAACTTCATTAAGCGCTAACGACATTACGACTACGATGCTCGCTGGTGAAAAAATTAACCAAGTTTTATCACACGCACCTGGCAACAATGCCGCTATTGGTGGTGTGAAAGTTACGACTGACAATGGTTGGTTTGCTGCTCGTCCTTCAGGGACCGAAGATATTTATAAAATTTATGCCGAGAGTTTTATCGATCAAAAACACTTAGCCCTTATTATTACCGAAGCCCAAGTACTGGTAAGTGCTGCTTTTACTAAAGCCGGTTTATAGGTCGATAGTTAAGATAAAGGTATCAGAATTTTTACCCTGCTATAAATTGAAATAACATAATAATATGGGTTAGTGACCTAAATCATTAACCCATATTATATGCTAGCACTGCCAAACGTCGCTACTTCTCATCACTTTTCTTTATCGTCGCTTTAACTTTTATTGTGATCAAACCAAGCAATAATCTCTATTTTTTTGTACAATATAAGTAATTTTTATTGCCTTAGTGAATGTGGTTTGAATAAATTACAAGTAGTCTTACAAGAACAACAGCAAGCGTTACAATCTACGGGTGACTTTCTCGCCTTAACTCGTGCAAATGAGTGGTCAATAGCAGGACGTTTTTCCTTTCAAGTTAAACATCAAGAAAGTAATAGCGAAACAAACGTTACCGTACTTGATACCGGTCTTATTACTTTTGAACCCGTTGAACTGCAAACATCTAATAAAGACATTGTGCTCTCTAGTGCCGTGCACGGTAATGAAACCGCGCCAATTGAAATTTGTGCTGAGCTCATTAAAAAGCTTATTTTAGGAGAGCTTGCTTGTACCGAGCGTGTACTGTTTATTTTTGGCAACCCAGCTTCTATTAACATTTCTGAGCGTTTTATTGAAGAAAATATGAATCGTTTATTCTCTGGTGGCCATTCTGCTGATCAGGGACAGGGGGCGGGTTTAATTAATAAAGAACGCCACCGTGCTTTATTACTTGAAAATACCGTGCGAGATTTTTTCCAGCAAGGTCAAAGCTTATCCAGTAATAAAGAGAGAGAGCGTTGTCATTACGATTTACATACCGCCATTAGAGGCTCAAAAAACGATAAATTTGCGGTTTATCCTTTTCGACATGGTAAAGCTTGGAAAAAATCTCAACTTCAATTTATGCATGCGTGTGGGGTAAGTACTATTTTACTTTCGCATTCACCCACCACGACCTTTAGTTACTTTTCATCAAATGAATTTAATGCTGACGCTTTTACTGTGGAATTAGGCAAAGTGATGCCCTTTGGTGAAAATGACATGGCTAAATTCGTTCAAGTTAAAGAAACACTAACGCGTTTGATTTCAGGACAAGACTTGTTGCTAAAAGACTATGATGAAAATGACTTTAGTATTTATGAGATCTACCAAACCATTAATCGTCAGGGTGAAAACTTTGCTTTAAATTTTTCTGATAACGTTGAAAACTTTACTGACTTTCCAAAAGGTACCGTACTCGCAATAGATGATGGTAACGAGATCAAAACAGATAAAGTCGGGGAAGCAATTATCTTCCCTAATGCTAATGTTGTTATTGGGCAGCGAGCATTATTAACCGTTATTCCCACATCTATCGAATAATGGTCATGCTTATGTAAACTTTTATGGGCATATTGATGATATTGCCGTATGCCCAAAATTTTACTTAGCTCACACAACTTGTGTTTCAGTTTACGTAAAGGTAAAGTACGTTCGATTATTTACAGCAGCTCATTGCGCAAAACCCAAAAAGTACTAAAACTAAGTACACTTACATTAAGAATAATGGGTATAGCAAATCCTGCAATGAACATATTCCATAAGACAAGAAGAGAAGAGAAGGCTATGAACACTGACGTATATAAAGAAAGTCCGGTGGTACATCAACCCGCTTTTATTGATGGTCATTCAGTTGAAATTCCCATCCTCAAAGTATTACAACAAGACGGCACCGTATATGAAGGTGCTGAGCTTCCTGAAATTGATCAAGAATCAGCAACAAAAATTTATAAAACGTTAGCGTTTCACCGTGTACTCGATGAGAGAATGGTCGCATCGCAACGTCAAGGTCGTTTAAGCTTTTACATGACCGCACTTGGCGAAGAAGCCGCAAGTGTCGGTGGTGCTGCCGGTTTAAAACCTCAAGATATGATCATGGCGCAATATCGAGAGCAAGGTGCATTAATGTATCGTGGTTTCTCACTTGAAAACTTCATGAATCAAATGTTCAGTAATGAAAAGGATTTAGGCAAAGGTCGTCAAATGCCCATTCATTACGGCAGCCGTGAATTAAACTACATGACGATTTCATCGCCACTAGCTACTCAAATACCACAAGCGACCGGTTATGCATATGCCCAGAAGATACAAGGGCTTGACGCGGTAACAATTTGTTATTTCGGTGAAGGCGCTGCGTCAGAAGGTGACTTCCATGCGGGATTAAATATGGCAGCAGTACATCGTGCTCCTGTTATCTTTTTCTGTCGTAATAACGGCTACGCAATTTCAACACCTGCAGATGAGCAATACGCAGGTAATGGTATTGCTTCTCGTGGTGTGGGTTACGGAATTAAAACGATTCGAATCGACGGCAACGATATACTTGCGGTTTTAAAAGCGACACAAGATGCTCGTACTTATGCTTTAGCAGAAAACAAGCCAGTACTTATTGAAGCCATGTCTTATCGTTTAGGTGCACATTCTACCTCAGATGATCCTTCTGGATATCGTACGCGTGAAGAAGAAGCTAAATGGCAAGCACATGATCCTATTCTTCGTATGAAAAATTGGATGTTAGCGAATAAGTGGTGGGATGAAGCACAAGAGACAACCTTGTTTGATAAATTACGTGAAGAAGTCTTAGCGGCAGTAAAAGTTGCTGAAAAAATTGATAAACCACCCGTTGAAGATTTAATCACTGATGTTTATGATGAACCACCAACGCTATTAAAAGCACAACTTGCCGAGCTGAAAGTACATATTAAAAAGTATCCAGAAGCCTACCCATTCACCGCGGGGAGAATTAAATAATGGCACAAATGAATTTATTACATGCAATTAATAACGCACTTGAAATTGCAATGACAGAAAATGAACGAGCTGTGTGTTTTGGTGAAGATGTTGGCCATTTTGGTGGTGTTTTTCGCGCAACCAGTGGCTTACAAGAAAAATTTGGTAAATTACGTTGTTTTAACACACCTCTAGTTGAACAAGGTGTTATTGGTTTTGCTAATGGTTTAGCAGCTCAAGGCAGTGTGCCTATCGCTGAAATTCAATTTGCTGATTATATTTTCCCTGCTTTCGATCAAATTGTTAATGAATCCGCAAAGTTTCGCTACCGCAGTGGTAATGAATTTGATGTGGGTAATTTAACGATACGTACACCATACGGTGGCGGTATCGCGGGAGGCTTATATCATAGCCAATCACCAGAAGCTTATTTTGCTCATACACCGGGCTTAAAAGTTGTTGTACCTCGTAACCCTTACCAAGCAAAAGGTTTATTGTTAGCGTCTATTCGCGATAAAAACCCGGTTATCTTTTTTGAACCTAAGCGTTTGTATCGTGCCTCTGTGGGCGAAGTGCCTTTAGAAGACTATCAATTACCCCTTGGCAAAGCTGAAATTGTTACGCCAGGTAGTGATATCACGTTATTAGCGTGGGGCGCACAAATGGAAATAATAGAGAAGGCGGCTGAAATGGCTGCAGCTGATGGTATTTCATGTGAAATCATAGATTTACGTACTATTTTACCATGGGATATTGAAACGGTTGTTAATTCTGTTACCAAAACAGGACGCTTAGTTGTTAGCCAAGAAGCGCCATTAACGGCGGGTTTTGCTAGTGAAATTGCAGCAACGATTCAAAAAGAGTGTTTCTTACACCTTGAGTCACCGATTGCACGCATCTGTGGTATGGATACACCTTACCCATTATCACTAGAAAAAGAATATGTTGCCGACCACTTAAAAGTGTACGAAGCCATTAAACACAGCATAAATTACTAAGGTTTTTGTCATGAGTATTGATTTTATTCTACCCGATATTGGTGAAGGTATCGTTGAATGTGAGCTAGTTGAATGGCTAGTTAAAGAAGGCGACGTTATTGTTGAAGATCAGCCCATTGCTGATGTGATGACAGATAAAGCGCTGGTACAAATTCCGGCGATGCATAATGGTACGGTTACTAAGCTTTATTACGCTCAGGGCGATATTGCCAAAGTACATCAGCCACTTTTTTCAATGACAACCGATCAAGAGCAGGCACCTTCGCCTGTGCAAGCAAGCCCAGTGGTTGCTGCGCCAAGTTCGCCAGTTGCTGAGCATTCAGTTGCGGCTTCGACTCATGGTGAGCCAACACTTGAACGTGAAGACTTTATCTTACCTGATATTGGTGAAGGTATTGTTGAGTGTGAACTCGTTGAATGGTTAGTTAAAGAAGGTGATGTGATTGTTGAAGATCAACCCATTGCTGATGTAATGACAGACAAAGCGCTAGTACAAATTCCAGCGATGCATAACGGTACTGTGACTAAGCTTTACTATGCTAAAGGTGAAATTGCGAAAGTACATGCGCCTTTATTTGAAATAGAAAAACTGGCGGCTAATGGCCATCAGAATGCAGTTGTCGCGGCAGAAACTCTTGAAACGCCAACGGTTTCTGCCGTTGAAAAAGTGGCTTTAACAACTATTGCAGCAGCTGTTGAGAAAAAGATTATTAACAGTAAAGCTGTTGCTAGCCCGGCGGTGCGCCGTGTAGCTCGCGAATTAAATGTTAATATTCATGAAATACCAGGCAGTGGCAAGAAAGGGCGTGTTTATAAAGAAGACGTTGTTTCTTTCACTAAAGCGCCAGTTATAAGCACTGAAAATGTAGCGCCAGTTGTTGCTGTGGCACAAAGTGGCGGTAAACGTGTTGAGCCTATTCGCGGTATTAAAGCGGCGATGGCAAAGGCTATGGTACGTTCAGTGTCAACGATTCCTCACTTTACTTATTGTGAAGAAATTGACATGACGAATCTAATGGCGTTACGCAGCGGTATGAAAGACGCTTATGCGAAACAAGATATTAAATTAACTATGATGCCGTTTTTCATGAAATCGATTTCTTTAGCATTAAAAGAATTCCCGATTGTAAATACGCAAGTTAATGATGATTGTACTGAAATTACTTATTTTGACGATCATAATATTGGTATGGCAGTTGACTCTAAAGTCGGCTTACTCGTCCCTAATGTTAAGCAAGTACAGAACAAATCTATTGTTGACGTTGCTAAAGATATCATGCGTTTAACTGACTCTGCCCGTGCAGGTCGTGTTGGTGCAGAAGATTTGAAGGGTGGAACTATTACCATTTCAAACATTGGCGCGATTGGCGGCACGGTTGCTACACCGATAATCAATAAACCTGAATCAGCGATTGTTGCGTTAGGTAAATTACAAAAATTACCACGCTTTAATGATAAAGGTGAAGTTGAAGCACGTTACATTATGCAAGTAAGTTGGTCTGGTGATCATCGTGTTATTGATGGCGGTTCAATTGCCCGTTTTTGTAACTTGTGGAAATCATTCTTAGAAGAGCCAAGCAATATGTTGATGCATATGTCTTAGTTTGACGCTTTTTGATATTAAAAAAAACCTGCTCATGCAGGTTTTTTTGTTTATGGTGGTATCGGTTCTCAAGGAGACGTTTTATTGAGTGAAGAAAGCATAGATAGAGAGTTCATTATCTTCATTTGACTTTGTTGACGTTGAAAATGATGAGAATTTCCACCATGTTTGTACCGATAAGTCTTTGATAATATTGTCCCAAGCATCTTCTTGTTTTTCAGTCACTAGAATTTCGCAATAGGGCTGTTTACAAATAACTGATATTAAATCTACGTTCATGCCATCATAGTGGGTTTGTACAAAGTCTGAAATATTGTTTTGCATATTATAACCCCAATCTAAATCGTCTTCTTTTTGATGAAAATCATAGATGTCATTTCTCGTTTTACCTCTAAAGGCACTCAGGAACAAATTGAACGGTTCAGGAGCGAGTTTTTCCATTTCTTCGTCGGTTGCTTCACTGCCATCAAATTCACTTAATTGATATTTCAATGATGACACTTTACGTTTAGATTTTTTATACTTGTCTTTTAATTGTTGATGCTCAGCTCTTAAATCAAGGTATTGCTGAGTCAACACTTCATCATTGTCAGCAATAGCAAGGGGTGCTGGCTTGTGATTGATGACTTGTGGTTGAGTTTGTACAAGGGGAGTCGCTTGCTCTTGTAGGTCTACTGTCTTTTTTAAGGTTGATGATGTTTCAACAGCTATTACCGCGGGCAACCTCGAATTATTTTGATGACTTCTTGTGGTCGACGAAATGCCATAACCGAGTGCTGCACCGATGGCCAAAAGTATCAGTGCTTTTAGTAAATTCATATAAATCCTTTTATCTATGTTTTATTATTTTTTAAAGATATTACCTCAATAGAATTATCTTTCAAGCGCTTAAATTTAAGCGGGAGCTTTGAGTTAACATCAAGTCACTTTAAAGATATACTTTTTAGCAGAGCAAGCATTGTTAGGAAATCACGTGCACGAAAATAAACTGCAACATTTTTATATTGCCGAAGAGCAATCGGTTTACTTATTAAACACTAAAGACGCTACTAAATTAAAAGTTTGGGTTGAATTATGTCAGCAGCAATTAAGTTTACTGGGCTATAAAAATATCGCCTTATTGGGAAAGGGCGCCTATGGGTTTGTGTTTAATGGTGATGATGACTTAGGGAATGCCTTTGTTTTCAAATTTTCACGAATGAATTTACCGCAACACGTACAAGACAGACTAGCAGAAGAAGCTGAAATTCAAGGAGAGCTATCGCATCGACGCATCCCTAAAGTTGTTAAATATTACAAAATTAAGCGCCAATCTATCGTGCATATGGAACGAGCGCCGGGCATCGATTTAGAAAAATATTCTCAACAGCATGGGCCGTTAGCGCCTGAACTTGTCGTTAATATCGCGATTCAACTCGCTGAAATTTTGCTTTATTTACGCAACCCTAAAAAACACAGCAAAGGGAAACCCTATGTTCATGGGGATATTAAACCCTCGAATGTTGTTTTTAATGAAAAAACGGGCAAGGTTTACTTAGTCGACTGGGGCTCTGCTGTTGTTGCGCAGCTAGATGCTACTGGGCAAAATACCGCGAATAGTGTCATGGACTTAATGAGTAGCGATTTGCAAAATACTAATGCGCGTTTAGGTGATGTTTACTTTATTGGTCAAGACCAAATAAGTGGCGCAATGTCTTCGCCACGCTTTGATGAGCAGGGGTTAGCGGCAACTATTTATGCGATTGCGTCAGGTCAATCGTGTCGATATGGTCATCAGGTTATTTCTCCGCTTTCATTGGGTTTACCAAAGTTACTGGCGAAAATTATTGATGCTATGCTCAGCGACGATCTAAAAACACGTAATAGCGCCGGTGATTACTTTTTTAAACAGTTACCTTATTTAAAACGCATGGTCATGGCCAAAAAGCATACGGCTTTCGATGCTAAATTACTTATTCCTGTTTGGTTAAAATCTAAAACAGACAAAATTTTTGATACTGTGGTTTACGGTTCGAGAAAATCTTTTTTAAGAGAGTCTACCGAGAGTGATGAGTTAAACGAGATTGATGATGCGCAACTAGAAAAATATTACAAAAACTTTTTGATGGGCATGGGCGATACCGAAAAAGCATTTATTGCCGCAGTTGGCCGGCTAGGTAATTTTCCTGTGGTTGGTGGTTTAGCGATACGTTGGCAGGCCGATGGTGTTTATATTGATTCTAATTTAACCTTGTTTGACCCTAATCTTAATGCTTCTTTTCAAAGTGCTGTCAATAATATGGTGCATCTCGCTCAAGGTATTCACCGCGTTGGTATGTTTAAGAGTTGTTTATTTAATGCCAGAAATACTTTGCATGTCGAAAGACAAAGTAGTGAGCACGACTTCATTGCTGAGTTGGGACAGGAGTTTTCATTTGAGATCAGTGATGTTGCTGAGGTAGATGATATTACACGTTTGCATTCATACTTTGAAGACGGTAAAGACCCCGATGAATACCTCTATCTACCCGATGAGATAATGGCTGTATTAGGACGTTTAAATCTAATTCATCATACTGGCTGCATTATTTTTGAAGTCTTGCCCACTCACTTAAAAATTCATAGTTATTTAATGTTACTTAACCATGAAAAAAAGCAAGAATTTGCCGAGTGTTTAGCTGAAATTATTACGCTATTACCAACAATTCAAGGTCAGGGAATATCAGGCTTTATGAAGTTACCCTATAAAGATACCCGATATTTTGAACATATAAGCACCTTGCCTGAAAAGTATTATCCAAGAAACCCAAAAATAATTGAATCAGTGGAGAAATAAAATGAGTGACAAAATAGGTGAAATGGCTTGGTTAGATTTAACGGTAGACAATGCCACTGAGGTGAAAGATTTTTACCAGCGCGTTATTGGTTGGCAAGTTGAAAACGTGGCGATGGGCGATCATAACGATTATGTCATGAAGAGTCCTGATAGCGGTGAAGCGATCAGTGGTATTTGTCATGCTAAAGGAGTGAATGCTAGTATGCCTGCGACATGGTTACCTTATTTTTTAGTTAAAGATATTCACGCTGCCGTTGCAAATGTTATCGAGCTTGGCGGCGAATTGCTCACTGAAATAAAGCAGGTAGGTAAAGATAAGCATGTGGTGATTAAAGATCCCGCAGGTGCTGTTTGTTCACTCTATCAGCAAGGTTGAATTAAGCTTTATCTATTACGCTAATTTTTATCAGTATCGACCGTTTTACTTTTAGCGCGCACAGTAAACAATGAAGCCGAGTCAATATCTAGCTTCATTTTTTTGCTTAGAGTTAGCGCTCACTTAGTGGGAATGAACCACTGGGCAGGAACAGTCGCTGATAAAGATGAGTAGCATAGTCATCCGTCATCCCTGAGACATAATCAGCAATTACTCGATGTTCGTTCAAGTTATGCGTTTTTGCATAAAGCCAACGCCGCTTGGTATGTTTAGGCAATAATCGAGTGGGATCACTGGCCAGTGCTTCAAATAACTCCATTACTATTTGTTGCCCACGATATTCGAGTTGTTGAATACTGGTTTGTTTAATAACAAATGAGAAGACAAAGTCTTTGAATATCTGTAGTGCCTTCGCGGCATTAACTGGTAGCTTAGCGTTGTAACGTAATAAGGGTTCAGTAAAGCTTATTGTCGAGTTTTCATTTAAATCAGCTAAATATATTTCGGTAATTAAATAATTGACTAAGCCGCCAATCGCTTCTTTTTGAATGTAGTGTTGTTCATTAAAAAGCTTTGCTGTTAAACGTTGACAATAATCTTTCAACCAAGGTTCATCGATTGCTTTAAGTTTAGTGATAACTTCTTGTTCAAAATCTTGCTGGCTGACTACACCTGTAACTATTGCGTCTTCTAGGTCATGAATACCGTAAGCTATATCGTCAGCGAGCTCCATAATTGAACAATCGAGTGATTTAAATATTGTTTTGTTATGTTTGTTTTTGGTTTTTTTTATTGATTGAAAAAGAGCGCGATCATCAGCAGATAATGGCGATAAAACCCAATCAAACATTTCAGTGTCATCATTATATAAGCCTTTGGCAGGATGCCAGTCAGCCGCTTTTAATTGTCTAAAACTGTGCGGAGCAACAGGTAAAGGTAATTGTGTTAACTCGGTTAATAGTTGTGGGTATTTTATTAAGCCTAATAATGTTCGGCGAGATAAATTCATCCCATAAAACTCACTAAAGGGCTCTAAGTGTGAAACAATGCGAAAAGTTTGCCCATTGCCTTCAAAGCCGCCATGGTTACGCATCATATAATTAAGAGCAACCTCACCACCGTGCCCAAATGGAGGGTGACCAATATCGTGGGCTAAACAAATAGATTCAATTAAGTTCTCATCATCAGGAAAAAGCTCAGCAGATAATTGTGCATGCTTGTTTCTTAATTGGGCACTAATTCCTGAGCCAATTTGCGCTGCCTCTAATGAATGGGTAAGACGTGTTCGATAGAAATCACTTTGTCCACTGCCCATCACTTGGGTTTTAGACTGTAAGCGACGAAAAGCAGCAGAATGGAGTATACGCGCACGATCACGCTGAAAAGGGCTACGGTGATCATTTAGACGTTTTGCAACACTAGCTAGTTTTCGCTGCGACCAAAGTTCGTTCATAGACACCCTTTTATCTTAATTGTGTTAAATTTTTTACCTATCATAATCACATACTTAAATAATAAAAGTCACTACCTAAATATACTCTGCAGATAATTAACAGACTACTTATCTCGACAACTTAAGTATTAGCAATAAAAATAGCACGTTTTGGCGCGGGGTAACCTTCTATTGTTTTACTGTTATCGTCAGGGTCAAGGAAATCAGCCAGTGACTCAGTATCTATCCAGTCAGTTTTTCGTTGTTCATCAAGTGCAGTGATATCGGTATTGACCACCCGTATATTTTTAAATCCACATCGCGAAAGCCATGCACACATCGCATCACAACTAGGTAAAAACCAGACATTACGCATTTTAGCATAGCGTTCGCCAGGCACTAAAACGGTATGTTCATCACCATCAACCACTAAAGTTTCTAGCACTAACTCGCCACCCTTTACTAACTGTGCTTTTAATTGGTAAAGAAAATCAATAGGAGAACGGCGATGGTATAAAACACCCATGGCAAATACGGTATCAAAGGCATTAAGCTCAGGTAATTGTTCTACACCTAACGGCAATAAGTTGACTTTAGGGTCATTAACAAAGTGCTGAATAGCATTAAATTGTGTAAAAAATAATTGTGTTGGGTCTATGCCAACAACAAATTTAGCTCCATCACCGCGCATACGCCATAAGTGATAGCCACTGCCACAACCAATATCTAAAACGTATTTATTGTTAAGTGGGCTAATATGCTCTTTTAAACGATCCCATTTGAAATCGGAGCGCCATTCAGTGTCTATATGCAAACCATGGATATGGTAAGGGCCTTTACGCCAGGGTTTAAATTTTTTCAGTAAATTTTCTAAACGCTTATATTCACCTTCAGTAATATCTTCTTTTTTACCGACTGTAACACCGTCACTGATATTAACGACTGATGGTGTCGTCTTTGGTAAAGCGGTTAAGGTTTTTTGCCAATGGGCAAACTCGCCATGCAATTGTTCTTTTTTCCATTGGCTAAGTTGCGCAGGAAGAGTGTTTAACCAATGGCTTAGGCGGTTTTGAGCTATTTCTTGATAAAATTTATTGAATGACATGAATAAAGTTACTTAATGGCGATGAGTGAAAAAAAGTTAAAACATTGGAACCAAGGCGTTTGATGGTTGAAACCAGCATTTTCTAAGCGTGCAATATGTTCGGGTAAGCTATCAATGCGCATAACTTTTTCAATAGCGGTACGTTTTTGGGCTATTTCTAGTTCGCTATAACCGTTGGCGCGTTTAAAGTCGAGATGCAAATCGACAAGTAGTTCATTACAGATCTTATCATCAGCTGATATTTTTTCTGATAATAACAATAAGCCACCAGGTTTTAAGCCCTTGGCTATTTTATCTATTAATGTCGAGCGTATTTCTGGCTCAATAAACTGTAAGGTGAAATTAAGTACTACCATTGAAGCGTTTTCAATCTCAATATCTAAAATATTCCCTTCAATAATTTCTACCGGTGTAGCACCTTTGAATGCACTAACATGCATTTTACAGCGCTCAACCATGGCAGAAGAATTATCAACACCTATAATTTTACAGTTTTTCGCGGTGATCGCTTTACGCATGGCTATCGTTGCGGCGCCGAGTGAGCATCCTAGGTCATACACATGACTATTGTCAGTGACAAAACGCTGACTTAAGCGGCCAATGGTATCAATAATGGTATTATAACCAGGTACAGAGCGGGAAATCATATCAGGAAAAACTTCGACAACATGTGCGTCAAAAGTAAAATCTTTAATTTGGCTTTGTTTTTTTGAAAAAATTAAATCGGGTTCTGATGGTTTCATTAGGCTGAACTTGTCTTGGTATTTAAATATCAATTTTGCGTTATTTTAACCCAAATTTATTGTCATAGGGTAGTATTGCGTACTTTTTAGTAGTTAAAGCTAAAATTTACCCTGCAACTTATGACGAATAAGGTCTATAATCGTTGTTATTTCATCCACTTTAACCATTAAGGAATTGCTGTTGCAACTCAATTATTTTGTTCGTTGTCTAATCTTACTGGTGATGTGTTTTGCTATAACAGTGCAAGCAAACAATGAACGTTTTGAAATCTCAGCAAAGCCACTCACAATAGCGATAAACAAAACCAGCTATCCTTATATGTTCCTCAATGACAAAGGACAGGCGGATGGCTTAATGCCCGATCTTTGGAAGCTATGGGCAGAGCGACAAGGTGTTAAAATTGAATTTATTACCACGGACTGGTTATCAACATTATCACAGGTTCAATCAGGTGAAGTTGACATTCATGGCGGAATGACTAAAACAGTAGAGCGCAGTAAAGAATTATTGCTTACACCGTCATTTTTCTATCACGATTTCTATTTTTATACCCATAGAGATTTTACTAATTTAACTGAAATTAGCCAATTGTCACCTTACATTATTGGTTCGGTTCGCGGGTCAAGTCATGCCGCAATCATTTTAGAAAAATATCCACACCTTAAATTACGTTTATACGAAAATCGCCATGTCTTATATCAAGCGGCATTAGCTAACGAAATAATGGTTTATACGGACGTTGAAAAACCTTCTAAACTTTTTAGTGAGTATTTTGAATTAAATAAACAATACCCACCTTACAAAAGAATTAGTTTCTATCAAGGTGAATATGTAGCCGCCACATCAATAGAGAATACGTTGTTAAAAGACTTTATCGTTGAAGGTTTTGATAAAATTACGGTTGCCGAAAAATCGCTAATAGAAAAAAAATGGTTAGGACGAGAGAAAAGTAGTAAAACATTGTTATTAAGCTTCCTAACACAAGCACCGCCTTATATGGCGGTGTCTCCTACGGGGCAACCGCAAGGTTTATTTATTGATTTATGGCGTTTATGGGCGAAAGAAAGTGGCATTGAAATTGAATTTATTGCTCAATCTCCATCACAAGAATTAGCGATGTTACAAGGCGGTGATGTCGATATACATATTGGTTATTCAGCCGAAAATTTTAATAATAAATTACAGATCGCTTCACAAATTTATGGTGTTGATGCTGGCGTGTTTGTTTCTACCCGAATTGATAATGTTTATTCATTGAAAGACTTACAAGGTAAAAGAATAGGTATTTTAGCGGGGACTACTTATGAAAACACCTTAACTAAGAGGTACCCTAATCTAAAAGTTCAGGTTTACCAGACAGCTAATGAACTTCTTCATCAGGCTGAATTAGGCAATGTTGATGCTATGGTCAGTGCTCAAGAATACCTAAATGCCCGTTTAATAGAAAGCAATTTACAATCTTCATTTTATCAATTAAAAAATGTTACTTTCCCAACACCAGTTTATTCCTTAGTAAAAAAGGGTAATGATAAATTGGTTGAATTGATTAACGAAGGCTTTAACAATATTCCTATTGAGCAACTTATTAGACTCGAGAGAAATTGGCTTATCGATAAAAATAACGGCTATTTTGTTCGCTCTGCTGAAAAAGTGAGCTTATCTCAGTCTGAACAATTATGGCTAGAACAAAATCAAAAAGTAAATGTTGGACTGGTTAAAAACTGGATGCCAATGGAATTTGTTAATGCAAAAGGCCAAGTAACAGGTATCAACCCCGATGTACTTAAGTTGATATCAGATCGCTCTGCTTTAGCGTTTGAATTTACATTTTTTGATAGCTGGAATGACTTATATCAAGGATTAGTCGAGGAAAAAATTGATATGCTTGCCAGTATTTCTGTGACGCAAGAGCGAAAGAAACAGGTTCTATTTACTCAACCTTATTGGAGTATGCCTTGGGTCATTTTACACCAACGTCAATTGGGCTCTCAACTGACACTTAACAGTTTTCATGGTAAAACATTAGCCGTTATTAAAGGCTACTATCTATCGTCTGCTATTAGAAAAGAACACCCATTAATATCGTTAAAACTCGTTGATACTCACAATGAGGGTCTACTTGCCGTTCAGCAAGGTAAGGTTGACGGTTTTATTTCTAATATAGCGTCGGCTTCTGAATTAATGAAACGAGAAAGTCTCAGTGTTTTAGATATGTCAGTGTTGGAAGAATTGCAAAGGGACAGCAGTCACTTTGCCATTAGACCCGATTGGCTTGAATTACAACAAATCATAAACAAAACCTTATTGACTATTTCTGAGAATGAAAAACAGAAAATTTATGACCGCTGGTTTGGAGTGAATATAGAAACAGGGTTTAATAAAGATGTTGTCATGCGAGTCTCAGCACAAATTGGTGTACTTATTCTCATTATTATTATTGCGATAATAATGTGGAATAGGCGCTTATATGGTGAAATAAAAACGCGTAAATTGCTTGAAGAAAAAATGAAACATATGGCGACCCATGATGAATTAACCGGGTTAGCCAACCGAGTATTGCTAAAAGACCGGATCAATACTGCCATTAGCTTCCATCAGCGCCAACAATTACAAATGGCCGTTTTATTTCTCGATCTTGATGGTTTTAAAACTATCAATGATACCCATGGCCATGATGTTGGCGATGAACTGTTAGTCAAAGTGGCTAATAAACTAAAAAGTTGTGTTCGACAGTCAGATACAGTTGTTCGTTTCGGTGGTGATGAATTTGTTCTACTGCTAACAGGTTTGCATCAAAAAAGTGAAGCCGCTTATATTGCCGACAAAGTATTAAAGCTGATGCAGCAGCCTTTTGAATTGTCGGTGGAACGGGTTAATATTGGTTGTAGTATTGGTATTGCTATGTATCCCGATGATGGCGTGACAGATAATGACCTGCTAAAAATTGCTGATACGTTAATGTATAGGGTTAAGGCAAATGGAAAAAATCATTATGTCTTTAACTCAGAGACATACGCAGCTAAATAAATAAAACCAAACTATTTTATCATCCGTAAAATATTTTTTAATCATTTTACGGTCACTATTCCCCTTAATGCTTTTTTTGTCGTCATATTCCTTTATAATGTCGGCAATTTTCCATCCTAACGATTGCCATGCTAATACTTTGCATGAGCTAGTTAGTATTATCAGGACAACAGACATGCGCGATCTTTATTGTGGTGATGTGAACGAATCTCACATTGGCAAAGAAATTACTTTATGCGGCTGGGTTAACCGTCGTCGAGACTTAGGTGCGGTGATCTTTTTAGATCTACGTGATCGTGAAGGTATGGTACAAGTCGTTTATGATCCAGATTTACCTGAAGTTATAGCGAAAGCGAATACCTTACGTAATGAATTTTGTGTTCAAATTAAAGGCAAGGTGCGTGCCCGACCTGAAGGTCAAATTAATAAAGACATGAAAACCGGTGCTATTGAAATTTTAGGGTTAGAGCTGACTATTTTAAATAAGTCTGCACCATTACCACTTGATTCCAACCAAAATAATTCAGAAGAACAACGTTTAAAATATCGCTATTTAGATTTACGTCGTAGCGAGATGACAGAACGTATGCGCTTTCGTGCAAAAGTAACATCGGCAGTGCGAACGTCCTTAGAAGGGCAGGGCTTTTTAGATATTGAAACACCTATCTTAACTGCGGCAACACCTGAAGGTGCACGTGACTATTTAGTACCAAGTCGCACACATAAAGGTCAGTTCTTTGCTTTACCGCAGTCACCTCAGTTGTTTAAACAATTGTTAATGATGTCGGGTATGGAACGTTACTATCAAATTGTTAAATGTTTTCGTGACGAAGATTTACGCGCTGACCGTCAGCCTGAATTTACTCAAATAGATATTGAAACGTCATTCATGAGCAGCGAGCAAGTGATGAATGTTGCTGAAACGATGATCGTTAAATTATTTAAAGATTTGATGAATGTTGATTTAGGCACATTCCCTCGTATGACTTATTTAGAGGCAATGACACGTTTTGGTTCAGATAAACCTGATTTACGTAATCCACTAGAATTAGTGGATGTTGCTGATATTGTTAAAGATGTAGAGTTTAAAGTTTTCTCTGGACCCGCAAACGACGAAAAAGGCCGTGTATCGGTAATTTGTGTTCCGGGTGGTGCTGCAAAATTCTCACGCAAAGGTCTTGACGAACTGACTAAGTATGTTGGCATTTATGGTGCTAAAGGCATGCCTTGGTTAAAAGTTAATGATGTTGACGCAGCCTTAAGTACTGGTATTGACGGCATACAATCGCCGGTCTTGAAGTTCTTAAATGAAGAAGCGGTAAAAGCGTTATTAACACGTACTAATGCTAAAACAGGCGATATTATTTTCTTTGGCGCCGACAAGTACAATGTTGTTACTGAATCACTTGGTGCATTGCGTCTTAAACTAGGCGAAGATTTAGAATTATTACAAGGTGATTGGAAACCATTGTGGGTTGTTGACTTCCCAATGTTTGAAGAAGCTGATGGCGGCATGCATGCAATTCATCACCCGTTTACCGCACCTATTAATTTAACGGCTGAAGCATTAGAAGCTAACCCTGTTGGCGCGCTTTCTGATGCTTACGATATGGTGTTAAATGGCTGTGAATTAGGCGGCGGTTCGGTACGTATTCATAACCAAGATATGCAAGCTGCAGTTTTTAGAATTTTGGGTATTAGTGACGAAGAAGCGCAAGAAAAATTTGGCTTTTTACTTGAAGCACTTCAGTATGGTGCTCCACCACACGCTGGCTTAGCGTTTGGTTTAGACCGCCTAGTAATGTTAATGACTGGCGCATCATCAATTCGTGATGTTATGGCTTTTCCAAAAACAACCACAGCGGCTTGTCCATTAACCAATGCACCGGGTAAAGCAAATCCAGCACAGCTTGTTGAACTGGGCATCGCTTGTTTACCTAAAGCTGAAAAGAAAGAAGAACCTTTAGCTGAATAGTTTATAAATAATCAGCGTTCGATAAAAAGCAGCTAATTAGCTGCTTTTTTTATCTATAGAATGTACGGTCATAACAGTTCTTAGGCAACCATGCCTTCACTGTATTATTGCTTTGTACAGGTCATTTTTGTTCTGGTAAATCATAGACCCTGAGCCCTCTAGGCAATGTTGTGGCGCCATGGATTGCAACGAACGACGAATGGTCACGACCGCATTTATGCAGAAGGTAGAGCGAAGCATAGATGCACGAGCTGAGGATGTACTAGGGCTCCTGTCGTCATGCTGAATTCATTTCAGTATCTGAATAACAGTTCTTATCTGCATAACGTTCATTGTCAAAATGAACGACGACATTGCCATTTAACTGACTTCAACGCATAATCTCGATACTCTTTTAAGCCATTCCTGCTTTCGTTAAAAATACTATTAAATAAGAGAACTCAATTTGACCATAATCCTAGGTATCGATCCTGGCTCACGTATTACCGGTTACGGTGTTATAAAAAAAGAAGGTCGCAAAATCTCATATTTGGGCAGTGGCTGTATAAAAGCATATGCGGGCAATAAAGAGGAAGATGACTTTAGCCTGCGTCTACAAACTATTTTTGCTGGTGTTTCTGAGTTGATCCTGCAATTTTCTCCCGAACTTTTTGCTATAGAACAAGTTTTCATGGGCGTTAATCCTGGTGGCGCGTTGAAGTTGGGGCAAGCGCGAGGAGCTGCTATTGTTGCGGCAACCAATAAAGGCTTACCGGTTGCAGAATACTCAGCCAGACAGATAAAACAATCGGTTGTTGGTACGGGCGCCGCCGATAAAAGCCAAGTACAACACATGGTGAAATCTATTTTAAAACTGCCTGCTATGCCGCAAGCGGATGCTGCCGATGCACTCGCTATTGCGCTTTGTCATGCGCATAGCCATGATACTCTTGCAAAAATGGCGGGGCAGGTTAGTAAAATCGTCCGTGGACGATTACGATAAACCACGCAAGCGACTTTACTGTATAAATATATAGTGGTATGGTTGCCAAAAGTTAATGTAGAGAAGGTTTTAGCTGTGATTGGTCGTTTACGTGGAACATTATTAGAAAAATTAGCACCAGAAGTCTTAATTGAGTGCGGGGGAATTGGCTACGAAGTTACTATGCCAATGACCAGTATTTATGCCTTACCTGAATTAAACGAACAAGCGATTATTTATACGCACTTTGTGGTCCGTGAAGATGCGCAATTATTATATGGCTTTGCTAATAAAATCGAACGTAGATTATTTAGACTGGTTATTAAAGTTAATGGCGTTGGCCCTAAATTAGGCCTTGCCATACTTTCAAGTATGTCTGCAGACCAATTTGTTAGCTGTGTTGCTCATGACGACTTGACCAGCATTGTAAAAATACCAGGCGTTGGGAAAAAAACAGCTGAACGTTTACTTATTGAAATGCGCGACCGTTTAAAAGATTGGCAAGTCACTCATACGGCATCGCCATTAGCATCGGGAACACTTCCGATTGAGCTTCATCATGAAAATACTTTTGTGACTAATGCAAAAGGTGATGCGATTAACGCATTAGTTTCTTTAGGCTACAGTCAGCAACAAGCTGAAAAGTCGATACGAAACGTATTTAAAGCAGAATCAACGAGTGAAGATCTTATTCGTGACGCATTAAAGTCAATGCTTTAATATCTACTGCATTGATAAAATGTAGATAAAGCTAACACGTAAATAACAGGCTGCTAATATTAACATCGGCCTGACAATACTCACTTAGCCGTATTTAAATAAGCAAAGACACAAGAGAAAATAATGATAGAAGCTGATCGTCTTATTGAACCTACTGCCCAGCCAGAAGAAGAAACCATTGATCGTGCTATTCGTCCTAAACTACTAGCCGATTATACTGGACAAGATCATGTCAAAATTCAAATGGAAATTTTTATCGCGGCAGCAAAGAAGCGCGATGAACCACTCGATCATTTATTGATATTTGGTCCTCCTGGTTTAGGTAAAACCACACTTGCCAATATTGTTGCTAATGAGATGGGCGTGAATATCCGCACAACTTCCGGTCCTGTCTTAGAAAAAGCCGGAGATTTAGCGGCTTTACTGACTAACCTCGAAGAAAATGATGTGCTCTTCATTGACGAAATTCATCGTCTAAGTCCTGTGGTTGAAGAAATCCTTTACCCCGCAATGGAAGATTATCAGCTAGATATCATGATTGGAGAAGGGCCCGCTGCTCGTTCAATAAAATTAGACTTACCGGCATTTACCTTGATTGGTGCAACGACCCGTGCCGGCGCCTTAACCTCGCCACTGAGAGACCGTTTTGGCATTGTGCAACGACTTGAGTTCTATAACACTAAAGATTTAACTGAAATAGTTAAACGTTCAGCCTACTTTCTCAAGCTACCTATTGATGAAGAAGGCGCATTTGAAGTGGCCAAGCGCTCTCGTGGCACACCAAGAATAGCTAATCGGTTATTACGTCGAGTCCGTGACTATGCTGATGTGAAAACGCAAGGCATTGTTAGCCAAGCAACGGCCGCTAAAGCACTAAATATGTTAGAGGTTGATGATCAAGGTTTTGATTTAATGGACCGGAAATTATTGCAAGCGATTATTGATAAATTTATGGGCGGTCCTGTTGGTCTTGATAATGTCGCAGCAGCCATTGGCGAAGAGCGTGAAACAATTGAAGATGTTATTGAACCTTATCTTATTCAGCAAGGTTTCCTGCAAAGAACACCGCGCGGGCGTATAGCAACTGAACGTGCTTACCAGCATTTTGGTTTAGATAAGCCGGTTTAATAACCAATCCACATCGTTATATCAAATTTTAGGTAAAAAAAAGCCCACATAAATTATGTGGGCCAACTTATAAATTAAGTTGATAAGAGGAAATAGGGTTCCAATAAACATGTCAGAGAGAAGAGATAAAATCTATTCAAATTGTCTGGCTATCAACTACCCCGTTATATCAGTGAAGATAAACTTGAATAATTATTACGCTAGCTAGAACAACAAGCGGATTTTAGAGTAAGTGTTCTATTTATACAAGATAAAAAAATTAGATATTTCGCATTAGAAAAACTAATGTTACTTTTTTGGTGTGTCTTTAATCAGCACGGTACAAACTGGTAATTCTCCACTAGAAACTATTTTTCAAAATGTTACATTCGATTACCACTAAACGCTTGTCGTCAGAAGTTATTATCATTAATATAGAAGAAATTATAATTGAGTGTCTCGAATTTTATTTTTAACGATAAAAATACAAATAACGATGCACTGAGCGTTTTACATCATACAACTCATGCCAGATATTAAACACGTTTATCCAGTTAGGATATATTATGAAGATACGGATGCCGGCGGTATTGTTTATCATGCAAACTATTTAAAGTTTTGTGAACGTGCACGTACTGAGTGGTTGAGAGAATTAAACGCTAATCAATCATCTTTTTTAGAACAAAACATTGGTTTAGTGGTCAGAAGAGTGGAAATGGATAATGTAGCTTCAGCCAGCTTAGATGATTTACTTATTGTTACCTCATGGATTAGCGAATTGAAACGCGCCAGTCTGGTTTTTACTCAACAAATTAGTGATCAGCAAAATAAGCTTATTTGTGCTGTTGTTGTCCAAATTGCTTGTGTTAACTTAGCACTTGCTAAACCCTGTGCTATTCCCGAAAAAATATTAGGAGCGTTAAAACGTGTCAGCTGAAATTTCTATATTTGATTTATTCCTTCAAGCCAGTTTGTTAGTTAAAAGTGTAATGTTAATTCTACTAGGTTTTTCTATTGCATGTTGGGCGATGATATTTCAACGTCGAAAAGCACTTAACGACGCACAGGCACAAATGAAAATCTTTGAAGATAAGTTTTGGAGCGGAGCAGACCTAAGTAAACTCTATAATGAAGTTTCGTCTAAAGGTCCTGCCACCGGTATTGAAAGTTTATTTGTATCAGGCTTTAAAGAATTTGCCCGTTTACGAAAAAGCAATATGGATTCACCACAAGCGATTGTTGACGGAACTCATCGAGCAATGCGCGTTGCACTTTCACGTGAAGTTGACCATCTTGAAACACACTTGCCATTTATGGCGACCGTGGGTTCTATTAGTCCGTACATAGGTTTGTTTGGTACTGTTTGGGGGATTATGAATTCGTTTATTGCACTTGGCGCTGTTGAGCAAGCAACACTTGCTATGGTTGCTCCGGGTATTGCTGAAGCATTAATTGCCACGGCAATGGGCTTATTTGCTGCAATTCCAGCAGTGATCGCTTTTAATCGTTTTAGCCACCATGTTGAAAAATTAGAAAATGGCTACGGTAATTTTATGGAAGAATTTTCCAGTATTTTACAACGTCAAAGTACCAGTGAACCATCAGCATAAACGGAGTAATATCTTATGTATAAAAGAGTAAGACGCCGTAAAGTTGCTGAAATCAATGTTGTTCCTTACATTGATGTTATGTTGGTGTTATTGATTATTTTTATGGTTACCGCACCATTGATCACTCAAGGTGTGAAAGTTAACCTTCCTAAGGCCGATGCTGAAGCGCTTGATAAAGAGTCAAAACCCCCTTTAGTCGCTTCCGTTGATGCCGAAGGTAATTATTATTTAGCGGTCGGTACCAGTAAGAATGAACCCATGTCAGCTGAACAAGTGGCAACACTGGTTGCTGCCCATTTAAAAGTTGAACCTGACACGCCAGTCGTTGTTAACGGTGATGGTGCTGTTTCTTATGATGCTGTGATACAACTAATGGTGTTATTACAACAAAAAGCAGGTGTTCCATCGGTTGGTTTAATGACAGACCCTGGAGCTAAATAATTAATGAGCCGAAAATTTGCTATCGCATTATCGTTGAGTTTCTTATTACATATCGTATTAGCTGCGGTATTATTGATGGGCGATTTTGACAGCGAACCCAAAGTGGCGCCCAAAGTTGTACAAGTACAGACTATTCAGGCAACTATTGTTGATAAAAGTAAAATTGAAGCACAAGTTAATAAAATTAAGCAAAAAAAACTTGATGATGCCCAACAGTTAAAAGACTTGGAACAACAAGTGGCTTCCGCTAGGGTAAAACGTGCTAAAGAAGAAAAACGTATTAAAGCACTTGAGCGACAAAGAAAGAAAAAATTACTAGAGAAAAAGGCAGCTGACTCAGCAGCAAAAAAAGCGCTAAGCAAAGCTAACGCCGCTGAAAAAATACGC
>NZ_JACGWC010000069.1:0-1217 GCF_014077545.1 Colwellia sp. BRX10-1 | reverse complement strand
GGTTTATAGCACTAAACCTTCGAGTAGAGTTCAAATCTCTATTTCACCGCCAAACAAAGAAAAACCGCTAATCGAAAGATTAGCGGTTTTTTGCTTTTTGAAGTTAGAAATTATAAATAAGGTTTGTAGCACTAAACCTTCGAGTAGAGTTCAAATCCACTTTCACCGGCAAATTAAGAGAAGCCCGTTAATCGAAAGATTGACGGGTTTTTTGCTTTTTAAAAACTAGAAATCATAAGAAAGGGTTTATAGCACTAACCTTCCAGTAGAGTTCAAATCTACTCTCACCGCCAAACAAAGAAAAGCCCGTTACGAAAGTAACGGCCTTTTGCTTTTGAAAAGTTAGAAATATAAGAATCTATCAGCAATACTTAGATTAACCATTTGAATTCAAGGCGCACAGGTTAAGTTAGCAACTTGTGAATCCTAACCTCCGCTTCAAGCTTATTCATGCTAATCAGGCCCGTCTCAGAACGCTAGCTTTCGCACATATTCGTCATGCCCAAAAATTAATATTGATGAATACCTATTGTTCACTTTGGCAACAGAGGGGAACTAAACTTTGATTAAAGATCTATTTCCCCTATTGAATATAAAACGGCCTGACCAGGCCATGTTCTATAAGTTAAATTTATAATAATCTTGCCATGGACTAAAGTAATTAAAGAGGCTAAAGTGATTAAAACAAGTGATTAAAACAAGTGATTAAAACAAGCAAAAAAGAAAAGTGGAACGCCGAACTGATTATCGCCAATAAAGAACTGATCTTTCAAAATGAAGAGAAAGATAAGCGGGCCGCCGAACTGGTTATCGCTAATAAAGAACTGATCTTTCAAAATAAAGAGAAAGAAAAGCGAGCCGCCGAACTGATTATCGCTAATGAAGAACTAAATTTTCAAAATGAAGAGAAAGAAAAACGAGCCGCCGAACTGGTTATTGCTAATGAAGAACTAAATTTTCAAAATGAAGAGAAAGAAAAGCGAGCCGCCGAACTGGTTATTGCTAATGAAGAACTAAATTTTCAAAATAAAGAGAAAGAAAAGCGAGCCACCGAACTGGTTATTGCCAATAAAGAACTGATCTTTCAAAATGAAGAGAAAGAAAAGCGGGCCGCCGAACTGATTATCGCTAATGAAGAACTAAATTTTCAAAATGAAGAGAAAGAAAAACGAGCCGCCGAACTGATTATCGCTAATGAAGAACTAAATTTTCAAAAT
>NZ_JACGWC010000041.1:0-20871 GCF_014077545.1 Colwellia sp. BRX10-1 | reverse complement strand
TCCCATTCCGAACTCAGAAGTGAAACGCAGTAGCGCCGATGGTAGTGTGGGAGTTCCCATGTGAGAGTAGGACATTGCTAGGCTTCTATTTAGAGAAACCCGTAGCTGATGCTACGGGTTTTTTGCTTTCTGACGTTTAAAAATACAGTATTTATACCTTTAGAGCAGTAGCGCAAACAGTAGTGTGACTTATGTCCGACATGCCCATGTGAGAATAGGATATTGCTAAGCCTCTATTTAGGTCGCTCTTTGCCATCCTTAGCAACGCGACATTAGTATATCCCTACACGTCAGAAACCCGATCCGAAAGAGTCGGGTTTTTTGCTTTCTGACGTTTAAAAAAGACAAAATCCATAGCTAGCATGCATTAATAACAAGGGTAGTGTGTCTTATATTAGACATGCTCATGTCAGAGTAGGATATTTTGCTGTTTGTTCTATGATAAACCTATATCTTTTATTAGCTTAATAGTTACAATATTGAAAAAGTTTTAATAGGTCTAATTAATGCGCTACTTAATATATTTATTTTCCTCTGTATTGCTGTTTACATTTCAAGTGAATGCTTATGAATTCGTCCTTGAAAAATCACCAAGTATTAATAAACTTGTAGATTTTAAAACAAGTGACTTATGTCAAGTTACTGAAAATACGATGGATTATATACAAAAGGTTCCTAGTGATAAGTTTGCAGTACACCCAGGGACAGTATTTAATAATAAAATTAGTATGCAAGATATTGAACAAACATTGGCGTTTATCTGTACAACTTATCGTGAGGACGTTCGAGCAAAACGACAGAGTCGCCTACACGATATAGCCTTTGTAAAAGAGAATTTTAATTTTTTTCGTTGGCTCCCTGACACACAGACAGCACAACTCATTGCAGATAAAAGTACCAATGAAGTTAAAAGTCGATTACTAAATAGTATTCCCAAAGATAAAATTTTTCTTACTAAATATTATACGAAACTATTAGATGCCAGTACCGTTAAAACCACTAAATATAATCAAGCTTTGTATGCTTTACCGACTGATGAGGAAGGTCTTTCATTAGAGCAAGCTGAAAACCAGAAACCGCAATTGATAAGGTATAGGTATACCCGACAAGATATTATGGCAGGAGCCTTATCAACAAATACAGCGGTTAAACCTCTAATTTGGTTATCTGAAGAAGCATTACATGATGTTTTGTTACAAGGCACTGGCGTGGTAAACGTCGATGGAAAAGTACGTTACTTTAATGTTCACCGTAATAACGGCATAGCTTATGATTATGCATTAGGAAAACGAGAGCAAGCAAGATATTGGTATTTTATTGAGGTCCCTAGCATTATGGGCTATGGCCAAAAACAAGAGGATAAGATAGCGTTAAAATCTCAAGTAACGTTTGCTGGCAATGTAAAGCAGCTAGGGTTAGGTAAACTCTTTATGGTTAGCTATGACCGTAATAATGAAAATATATCACGGATCGGTGTCCTAGCTGATCAAGGTGGAGCCTTCGATGATAATTTATTCCAATTGGATATGTTAGTAGATAGCTATAAAGGTTGGAGTGATTATCACCAAGCTAATAAGCATTTACCCGACTACGCTCAGGCTTGGTTAATGTTACTAAAGTAAATAAAGGCTTATACGACAGAAAAAATTGCATCAGCGAGTCTTTTATCTAAAATGCTTGCTGTTATATCTTCAGGTTTAGCTTTTACATTAGGGGTAGGCTGGCTGTCTAAAGGGAGATGAATATTTACTTTCTTTCTTTTAAGCTTATATTGATTTTTAAGTAAACTGCACGGCGAAAACATAAAGTGTATTACAAACATAGCACATTTCGATGTTACCAATTATAGGATCTCTGAAGTATCTAGTTTAAATCTTGATCTATATCAAACACAAACGAAAGACTTAATGATAATCGTTTGCATTACGTTTTATTCATGTGTATTATCACTTCAATTATAAAAAACTCTCTCTACAAACTTTAACGGACATGAACCCATGATGAAGAAAACCTTAATTGCTTCTGCACTTGTTGGCTTATTTGCTAGCACGGCTGTTATTGCAAATGACGATACAGAGGAATTACGTAAAGTTATTGCCCAGCAACAAGAAGTATTAAAGAGCTTAGAACAACGTTTAGATCAAACAGAGCAGCGCTTAGAAGCAACTGCTGACCAAGTTGAGTCAAGTACAACTGCTAGCCCATTTGCCAAAACAACCATTGGTGGCTACGGCGAATTACATTATAACAACTATAAAGATACTGACGCGAAAGTTGATTTTCATCGTTTCGTACTATTCTTTGGTCATGAGTTCACCAATAAAATTCGCTTTTTCTCTGAATTCGAATTAGAACATAGTATTGCTGGTGAAGGGCAAGATGGCGAAGTTGAGCTAGAACAAGCTTACGTAGAGTACGATTATAGCGACACTATCACTACCAAAACAGGTTTGTTTTTGGTTCCTGTTGGCATCATAAACGAAACTCACGAGCCACCAACATTTTATGGTGTTGAACGTAACGGTGTTGAAAAAAATATTATTCCAGCTACGTGGTGGGAAGCCGGTGTTGCAGCTAACTTTAAGTTGGCGCCAGGTATAGCTGTTGATACCGCTATAACTAGTGGCTTAAACGTTGGAGATGATTACAAAATTAGAGGCGGACGTCAAAAAGTTTCTAACGCTTCGGCTGAAAACTTAGCCTACACTGGGCGTATAAAATATACAGCTATTCCAGGCTTAGAGTTAGCCGCAACGGTTCAGTTTCAAACAGATTTGGCTCAAAGTGCTGCTGGTGTTGATAAAGCTGCTGCAACATTAATTCAAGCCCATGCTATTTACCAAGTTAATAACTTCACCGTTCGTGCACTATATGCCGCTTGGAATATTTACGGTAAAGAAGCAAAAGCATTAGGTCGAGATGAGCAAACAGGTTGGTACGTTGAACCTTCATATATGTTTAATGAAAAAATGGGTGCTTTTGCCCGCTATGCTGAATATAACAATGAAGCAGGAGCTAGTTCTTCTGATGCTGTTGAATCAACCAGTGTAGGTATCAATTATTACTTACATGAAAACGTTGTACTAAAAGCTGATTTTGAAGAATTAAGCGGTTCAAAAGACTCGCAAGGCTTTAACTTAGGTTTTGGCTACCAGTTTTAATTTGATTTACTTATCGCAAACTTGCGTTAGGTTATAATTCACATGGAAGTGAATGAGCATTATTTGCTCATTCACTTTTGTGTTTTAACAAATCTATTTATCATCAAGGGTGACATGTGGTTAAAATTATATTCACTTTCTTAGTTATACTTAGTTTGCAAACACCGGCGTTTGCGAATGGTATTTATCAAACATCTAAGCAGTTTATTAGCAGTTCTTTTAATGGTGAATCGCCAAAATCTAAAGCGCTATGGTTGTCAAATGACGACAAAGTGGCAATTAGTGATATTATGAGCCATGAATATAACCGTTTACGCGTAAGGTACTGGCAGCAAGAAAATGCAACGGTTTGGGTGCTTGAAGAAATAGGTAAAGAACAACCTATTACAATTGGTGTTCATATTAAAGACGAGCAGGTAGTTGACCTTAAAGTCCTTGTCTATCGAGAGTCCCGTGGTGATGAAGTTCGACATGACTTTTTCACAAATCAGTTTAAGTCAGCCTCACTGACTAAAGAAAACATGCTTAATCAACATATTGATGGTATAACAGGCGCAACCATGTCGGTACGCGCACTAACTAAAGTTGCACGTTTGGCATTGTGGTTAAATAAAAAGGTAAAAGTTTAATTTTTACCGGTAATAAATTTATTTAGATAGGTCTAACGTATCCCAATGATAAATAAAAAATCAGCATACTTAATCCGTAATCGTTTTGTTCGTCATCTGCGAAAATGGCATCGGCAACTGGGTATATTTGCTGCATTATTCTTGATTTTTCTTTCTATTTCGGGTGTCGCTTTAAACCACACCTCATTTTTTTCTTTGTCAGATAAATCAATCACTAGCTCAATACTACTTAATCATTATGGAATTAAGCCCCCTAGTGATATTCGTTTTTATCAACAAAAAGAATGGTTAGTCACTGACCAGCTTATCTGGTTAAACGATCAAGTGGTTTTTCAAAGTGATACGCCTGTTATCGGTATTAGCCGTTTGCAATCTTATCTATTGTTGGTTACCACAAAGCAACTTGTTATTTTTACTGACGAAGGGCTTATTATTGATAAGATCGACAATTCCAGTGATTTACCTACGCCTATTTCAGCATTTAGCATTATTGGTGATCAGCTTGTTTTAAATACACCAGAGGGTTATTTTCAAGGAGATAGTGATTTCTTTGAGTGGCAAAAGATCACTACGCTGGTTGAGCCGTCTTGGGTGGAAAGTGCTTCTGTGACCGAAAATGAGTTGGTTGTGGCGAACAAAAAATTCCAATCGCAGTTTTTAAACTGGGAAAGAGTGATTCTTGATGCTCACTCTGGCCGATTATTTGGTAACTTAGGTGTTTGGTTTATGGACATTGTTGCTTTGATGCTTATCTTACTATCAGTGAGTGGTATTTATATTTGGCTAAAGTTTACTTATAAAAAACGTTAATATTATCCTTAGCAAGTGTTCAACCCCAGACCTTTAACGCTAATTAAGGTCTGGTCTATTTATAAATAGCTGAGCCTACTTAGCTATTGTTGAGTAAGTATTCTTTACTCTGTCGACTGAAGTAAAGCTTCTAACTCTTGTTGATACTTTTCTTTTTTACTTTCTGAAAAGCCAACATGAGTACTAACCACCTCTCCTGAACGGTCAATGATGTAGCTGCTTGGCATGCCTTTTAATTTAAACTTACGGGCAACATTGCCTTTAGGGTCATAAAAAACGGTGAAATCAGCCGGAACTTCTGCCAAAAATTCATCTGCTAATGCTTTATTGTTATCAACGTTAACACTGATAATAGTTAAGCCTTGCTGTTTATATTGCGCTTGTATTTCGTTCATCCACGGGAAGGACTTTCGACAAGGACCACACCAAGATGCCCAAAAATCTAAATAGATCACTTGTCCTTTGTGATCAGCAATTAATTTATCAAAATTTTGTAATACGTTTTCCTGTGCTATTGGCTGGGCAAAACTTACCGTTGTAAAACAAAAACTGGTCAGGACAGAGAATAACAATGGAATTAATTTTCTAGTGTTCATAGTATTTTACTTTGCAGAGTTTTTCTTATTAGAACACGGATATTTAACGAGGTGAAGTGTGATAGTTATAAAACGATAATTGTATTTTTAATGATGAGTAAGGTAAATTGCACGCAATACTTTATCTTTTAGACAGACTTATGAAAATACTTTTACAGATCAGCTCCTTGTTCATTGCTTTAATTTTACCATTGAGCATAGCGAATGCTTCAGCAGATAAAACACCCGAGCAACTTGAGCATGACAAATGGCTAAAGTTACGTTTTAGCGCTCAACATGAACGCTTAATACCGGTAGTTGCCGTTGCAGATATGTTTTTTGCTTGTGACCAAGCTAAAAATAGCGGTAATGCTAATTATCAAGTAAAGGAGCTTGTTGAAGATATGGACCGTAATTTACTGGCTGAAAAATTAACGGCTTGTTTAGCGGGAGCAACAACACAGTCTGATACTGCCTTGAATTATGGTTTGCATGGCTGTTTTTCTGAGCAATTATCAAGTTTACCACCGCAGCAGAAGTTAGAAAGAATGGCGGTGGTAACGGCAAGTATTTCAACGTTAAGCCGAGAAGAAAGGCAAAAAAGCTTTACTCGTTGTGTTACCGATCAAAGTATTAGCTATTTAAAGTAATTGCAGAGCAATCAGTTAAAGCTAAAAGCACAAAGTTAAGTGCCTCCTACTTAATTCAATAAGTTAGCCGGTGAAAACTGGTCAGTTAATAACTTAGTCTTTTCTGGCCAGTCTTGCTCGACACTAATTGGTGTCATTTGTTGGCTTATCTTTAATAAATCAATATTGAAAGGTGTTAAACGTGTTTGTAATTTTTTTGCTCGCTGATTAATTAATTCAACACTGGGCAGTTGTCCTTTGGCGGCTAAGATAATGCGATTACTATTTTTATAGTTTCGTACATTATAAAAATCGCCAAATACTGCTTTATAGGTAGCTGATTCATGTGCATATAAATCACTGACTGAAAAAGTATTAGCGCTTAATACACCTTCGGGGCTAAGTAAATCTTTAGCTTCTTGTAAAAACTCTTGCGTTAATAAGTGCTCAGGAATGTAATCACCGTTAAACGCATCAAGAATTATCCAATCGTATTGTTGTTTTCTGATCAACGCGCGTTTAATAAAAATTCTGCCATCTTGTATTACCGATGAAACAGCTTGGTTTTCGAGAAAACCAAAATATTGCCGAGCAACTTTTACAACCGCAGGGTCTATTTCAACATTGGTGATTTTACTGGTTGGGTAGAGTTCTTGAAGGACGTTTGACATAGTTCCGCCACCTAAACCAACAATAAGAATACTTTTAGGCTGCTCAATTAATAGCAAACCGGAAAAGAGTAGTTTTGTATAATTAAAGACTAAACGTTGAGGGGCAGTTTTATAAAAGCAGCTTTGATTCGTTTTAGTTGTTTTCACATTGAATTTCAAACAACGTAAATCACCTTGATCATCAACCAATATATTTCGATATAATGAACGTTCTTGGTGAACGACTTCCGCGCTTGTACTATTAACAAATAGGCAACTTAGGATAAAAATAGTTAATATCGAATAATTAAGCTTACTCATTTATAACACCTACTGTATTAAAGCTAACAGATTTCACCGATTTATTTAAGACAATAGCAATAAGTCCCAATAACGCTAATATCGAACTAAACACCATAATAATACTGTTCACTTCAAAAAATAACACCAGATAAAATGAAGTAAGAATAGTACCTAATGCACTACCTAGTGTGGAAACAAAATATAGTTTTCCAGCGATTTGACCGCTCTTATCCCGGTCAGTTACTAATAAGCGGACCGAGTAAGGGGAGATCATCCCTAAAATAATCGTAGGTATAAAGAAGAGTGCTGTACAGGCGAGTAAAGAGCCATAGCGAGAATCTTCAACATTTAAAAAGATGACTTCCATTATTGTTGTTGACCATAAGGCAACGGGCAAAATGGTAATGCCTGCTAATACAAAGATAAAACCATATTTTTTCAAAGAAGCATTTTTTGTCGACAGCTTACCACCAGCCAAATAGCCAAACGATAAACTCAGCATAAACACGGTAATTATACTGCCCCAAATATGCACACTACTGCCAAAAAAAGGAGCAAGTATTCTGCCACCTAATAGTTCAATGCCCATTATGCAAAAACCGCTACAAAAAGCGAGTAGGTAAATGAATGGGTTTTGCCATGATGGCTGGGGTTTGGTATCCGTCATTTAGGGTATCAGTAATATTGTCTATTAAGTAAAGCTATCTTAACGACAAAAGGCGCGATATACCAAGCCAATTTGATAGGTAGCCGTTCGACCTGAATTTCAGTTGCATCCTGAAATTCAAGTTAAACGGAGATACACGCCTTTTGGGTTTGTTAAGGCTTATTTACGCTTTTTAGCTGCTTGCTTCTCGAGTAAAGGTTTTAAGAACCTCGCGGTATGTGATGTCTTGTGTTTAGCAACCTGTTCAGGTGTACCAGAAACCAATATTTCACCACCACCAGAGCCACCTTCAGGGCCTAAATCAATAATCCAATCGGCTGTTTTTATCACGTCTAAGTTATGCTCTATAACAACAACAGTATTGCCATGGTCACGCAAACGATGGATAACATGCATCAGTTGTTTGATGTCGTGAAAATGCAAACCTGTGGTTGGTTCATCAAGAATATAGAGGGTCTTACCAGTATCACGTTTGGATAGCTCTTTTGATAATTTAACCCGTTGTGCTTCACCACCTGAGAGGGTAGTGGCCGACTGACCTAATTTAATATAACTTAAACCAACATCCATTAACGTTTGTAATTTACGGTTAATAGCTGGGATGGGTGCAAAAAAAGTTAACGCGTCTTCGATTGTCATATCAAGCACTTCATGAATGCTCTTGCCTTTATATTTTACTTCTAATGTTTCACGATTATAACGTTTTGAATTACACGCATCACAAGGAACATAAACGTCAGGTAAGAAATGCATTTCAACTTTGATTAATCCATCGCCTTGGCAAGCTTCACAACGCCCGCCTTTTACATTAAAGCTAAAGCGTCCGGGTTTATACCCTCTTGAACGTGACTCTTGAGTCGCAGCAAAAATTTCACGAATAGCGGTAAATATACCCGTATAGGTTGCAGGGTTTGAGCGTGGTGTTCTCCCTATCGGGCTTTGGTCAATATCGATAACTTTATCAAGTAAATCTAAACCAATAATTTCTTTATACGGTGCCGGTTCTTGTGTCGTCGCACCATTTAAAGCAATGTGAGCAAGTTTAAATAGGGTATCGTTAATCAAGGTCGACTTGCCTGAACCTGAAACACCGGTTACACAGGTCATAAGACCATTGGGTATAACTAAATCAACATTCTTTAAATTATTACCGGTTGCGCCTTTTAGTTCAACGACATTGTTTTTATCAAAAGGTACACGAACCTTAGGTATCTCAATACCTTCTCGTCCTGAAAGGTATTTACCCGTTAGTGAATTTTCACAGGCTAAAATATCATTTACATCACCTTGAGCAATAATTTCACCACCATGAACACCGGCTCCAGGGCCAATATCAATAACATAGTCGGCGGCTCTGATGGCGTCTTCGTCATGCTCAACCACGATCACGGTATTGCCTAAATCACGTAAATGGATCAAGGTTTTTAATAAACGTTCGTTATCGCGTTGATGTAACCCAATTGATGGTTCGTCTAATACATACATTACGCCAACTAAACCAGCACCTATTTGGCTTGCTAAACGAATACGTTGTGCTTCACCGCCTGATAAGGTGCCAGCAGCGCGTGATAAATTGAGGTAATTTAAGCCAACATTAACTAAGAAGCCTAAACGTTCACACACTTCTTTAAGAATTTTTTCTGCAATTTGTGCTTTCTGACCTGATAAATTTAAGTTTTCGAAAAAGGCTAAGGCGTCAGAAATAGCAAGCTCGGCAATATCAGTTAATGGTGTATCAGCAATAAAAACATTACGCGCTTCAAGTCGTAAACGACTGCCATTACAATCTGGGCAATGTTGGCTATTTAAGTATTTTGATAATTCGTCACGAACGGCATTAGATTCTGTTTCACGGAATCGTCGTTCCATATTATTAATTATGCCTTCAAACGGGTGCTTACGAATAACAACATCACCACGGTCGTTCATATATTTGAATTCAATCTCTTGTTTACCACTACCACGAAGTATTAAATCTTGGTCACTCTTGGATAACTTTTCAAAAGGTTTATCAAGGGCAAATTTATAATGATCAGACAGTGCTTGTAGCATTTGAAAATAGTAAAAATTACGTTTATCCCAGCCACGTATTGCACCGCCGGCCAAGCTCAATTCAGGGTTAGTAATAACACGAGCAGAGTCAAAAAACTGTTGATTACCCAAACCATCACAGGTTTTACAGGCACCTGCTGGATTATTGAATGAGAATAAACGCGGCTCAAGCTCTTGCATGCTATAACCACACTTTGAACAAGCAAAATTAGCTGAAAAGACTAATTCTTCTCGATCAGGTTCATCCATAAAGGCAACTTTAGCGGTACCCGCGGTTAAACTTAATGCGGTTTCAAAAGATTCGGATAAGCGAAGTTGAATATCGTCACGTACTTTTAAACGGTCAACCACCACTTCAATCGTATGTTTTTTGTGAAGTTCTAATGTTGGAGGATCAGATAAATCACAGACCTCGCCGTCTATTCTAGCTCGAATATAACCCTGAGATGCGAGGTTCTCGAGTAATTTAACATGCTCACCTTTTCGACCTTGAAGCACAGGCGCGAGCACCATGACTTTTGTACCTTCTTCAAGCGCTAAAACCTTATCGACCATTTGTGAATTTGTTTGTGCCGCTAAAGGCTGGTGATGTGTAGGGCAACGTGGCTCGCCAACACGGGCATAAAGTAGTCGTAAGTAATCGTAAATTTCGGTAATAGTACCCACAGTAGAGCGTGGATTATGCGACGTTGATTTCTGTTCAATAGAAATTGCCGGCGATAAGCCTTCTATGTGATCGACATCAGGCTTTTCCATCATCGATAAAAATTGACGAGCATAAGCCGAAAGTGATTCGACATAGCGTCGCTGACCTTCAGCATATAAAGTATCAAAAGCGAGTGAAGATTTACCTGAACCCGAAAGCCCAGTAATAACGACTAATTTTTCTCTAGGAATATCTAAGCTGATGTTTTTAAGGTTATGCGTTCTAGCGCCACGTACTTCAATGTTTTTCATAAATATCCACTCTAATAAGTTTATCCGAATGTGCACAAACTCAATAGATTCGCGATCGCTATTTTACGTAAAGTTTGAACCAAGTATTATTGCATAATTACTCGGCAATAATCAGTAATAATCTCTGTTTTTGTTCAGGACTTTGTCGTGCTACTATAGCGCGAATTTTCGCTTTTTTATGACACGTTAAATAGAGAGCCTCATGAGTACGACAGGTTTAAACAGTATTGAGAAAAAAGCCGCATTTTCTTTAGCCGCCGTTTTTGGCTTGCGTATGCTTGGGCTTTTTATGATTTTGCCAGTGTTTGCTATTTATGGCGAGCAACTGATCGGCTTTAGTCCTATTTGGATAGGCTTAGCTATTGGAGCATATGGTCTAACCCAAGCTATGCTGCAAATACCTATGGGGATACTGTCTGATAAATACGGCAGAAAACCGATTATTTTAATTGGTTTAGTTATTTTCTTCTTAGGGAGTGTTGTCGCTGCAATGTCTGACACTATTTATGGCGTTGTTTTTGGCCGAGCATTACAAGGTACCGGCGCTATTGCAAGTGCGGTATTAGCACTGGCCGCCGATTTGAGTCGAGAAGAGCAACGACCCAAAGTTATGGCAACTATTGGTATGTTTATTGGCTTGTCATTTACTCTCGCTATGGTTTTTGGACCTATAGTTGCGCAAGCGTTTGGGCTGAGTGGTTTGTTTTGGTTTACGGCAATATTAACCATTTTAGCTATGGTAATGATTCAGTTCATGGTACCAAACTCAGTAAATAAAGCGCCAAAGGGCGATAGTGTCGCTTTACCAGAGCAACTCAGTAAGCTTATTCGTAATCCCGAATTATCGCGTTTAAATTGGGGAGTATTTATTCTTCATATGGCGTTAACGGCTTGTTTTATTACTTTACCTAAACAGTTTGTTGCCAGTGGTTTAGCGCTAGAGCAACATTGGCAATTATATTTACCCGCTTTGTTAGGTTCTTTCTTTTTGATGGTGCCTTTTATGATTATTGCGATTAAAAAGCAAAAAGAAAAACAGATGTTTTCAGCGGCTATCTTATTACTGGCAGCCTCGTTATTACTGTTGTGGTATTTACCGCTTGGCTTTTGGACGTTAGTGTTATTGGTGGTGATGTTTTTTACTGCCTTTAATTATCTAGAAGCAACTATGCCATCTATTTTGTCACGCATTGCTCCGGCTGGCGTAAAAGGCAGTGTGATGGGTATTTATTCGAGTAGTCAATTTTTAGGTGCTTTTACCGGTGGTATTATTGGCGGCATTATTGCCAGCCAATTTGGGGAACAAGCGATATTTTTAGTAATGTCATTGATCACTTTATTATGGTTTTTTGGTGCTATAAGCATGAAACCACTTCAAAAATCAAAAAGTTATACTTTTACGACTAGCATTGATTGCCAAGAAAAAGCCAATGAAGTCGCCGAAAAATTAATTGAATTACCTGGGGTTATCGAAGCGATATTGGTGCAAGAAGAATCGGTTGTTTACCTTAAGGTTGATGATAAAGTGGTGAACTTGGCTGATATCAAAGCTGCCTTGAACCCATAGTGACAAATCATATGCTGAATTTGCTTATCTCTTTATAGGCAAGTTCAGCAGAGACAAAGCTGTTAAATACCACTATTAATAAACGCCACTAATCAGGTGATATTGCTTACTAGTGCCTATTGTTAACGCAACATCATCATCAATATACTTACCTATTAATGCTTTTGCCATCGGTGAATTTGGTGTAATAACGGTATAGGGCTTTCTATTTAATACGCCTTGAAAGCCTCCTGCGGCCGGCGCAATAAAAAACCATTTATCACCACCTTTTTCTGGTGTTATCTGTACTAAGGCGCCTATTGAAACAGGCATTCTTTCCTCAAAATTGTAAATAATGAACCGTTCAATGGCTTGTTTAGCTTGTTGAATATCATTGACACGTCTAGATTGCCCTTCCGCTAAATAGCTAGCTTCAATAGCAAGCGTATCGTATTGAGTTTCTGCGACCGACTGATCATCAGTGGCGGCTAAGTGAGCATTATTTGCTGCTGTTTTTATCGCAGACAATTCTGCTGATAAATGGGCAAGGATATCGTTAATTATTATCTGTTTTTTCATCATACTCAGCATACTTGCTTGAAATTTTTAGTAAATATATTTTTGATCTGACAGCTGTCAAAATAGTACTTGAATTTATCGTTATAAACGTCTACTTTATAATGATAATAACTGGTTTGACCATAAAAATAATCCCGAAAAAGTGAACTACTATGACAATTAGCACAGCCAATAGCGCCTTTCCTAACTTATTAGCCCCATTAGATTTGGGTTTTACCACCTTAGCAAATCGTACACTCATGGGCTCAATGCACACTGGACTTGAAGAAGAAAAGGGCGGCTTTGATAAATTGGCCGCTTTTTATCAAGCTCGAGCTAAAGGTGGTGTCGGCTTAATTGTTACCGGTGGTATTAGCCCCAACGCACGCGGGCGCCTAACACCTATGGGCTGTGAACTCAGTAAGTTTTGGCACGTCGCTAAACATAAAAAAATTACTGAAGCGGTTCATCAGTATCCAACAAAAATTTGTTTGCAGTTGTTGCACGCCGGTCGTTATTCTTATCATCCATTTAGCTTTGCGCCAAGTAAAGTTAAGTCACCGATAAACCCATTTACACCCGCTGCGATGTCAGTTCGTCAAATTAAAGGCACCATTAAAGACTTTGCCCATTCAGCATTATTAGCACAACGTGCAGGCTACGATGGTGTTGAAATTATGGGTTCTGAAGGTTATTTAATTAACCAGTTCTCATGTGTACGCGTTAATAAACGAACCGATGAATGGGGAGGCTGCGTTGAAAACCGTATGCGCTTAGCCATTGACATCATTAAAGCTGTTAGAGAAAAAGTGGGTGAAAAATTCATCCTTATCTTTAGATTGTCGATGCTAGATCTTGTTGATGGAGGTAATAGCTGGGCCGATGTAGTTACCATGGCAAAGGCGGTTGAAGCGGCTGGGGCGACATTAATCAATACCGGTATTGGCTGGCACGAAGCGCGCATTCCTACCATTTCTACTTCGGTACCACGTGCTGCATTTACTTGGATCACAGAGAAAATGAAGCAAGAAGTTTCTATTCCATTGGTGACAACTAACCGCATAAATACCCCAGAGGTCGCTGAAGAAGTTTTATCATCAGGACAGGCCGATATGGTTTCAATGGCGCGACCATTTTTAGCTGATGCGGAATTTGTCCAAAAAGCGATGGAAAATAAAAGTGATGAAATCAACACTTGTATTGGTTGTAATCAAGCCTGTTTAGACCATGTTTTTCAGCAAAAACGTGCTTCTTGTTTAGTTAATCCAACGGCATGTTATGAAACAGAACTCACCTTCGCTAAAGCGTCAAAAAATAAACGTATCGCTGTTGTAGGCGCTGGCCCTGCTGGTTTAGCTTTTAGTGTCTATGCGGCACAACGAGGTCATAAAATAGAAGTTTTTGACCGTGCTAGTGAAATTGGCGGTCAATTTAACTTTGCTAAGCAAGTACCAGGTAAAGAAGAATTTTATGAAACGATTAGGTATTTTAATAAGCAAATTAACTTACTCGATATTAAGCTACATTTATCCACCGAAGCGACTGCCGAAACGCTAGCAAATGCTGGCTTTGATGAAATAGTGGTTGCAACGGGTATTTTACCTAGAAAACTCGATATAGAAGGTATTGAGCATGAAAAAGTAAAAAATTATTTAGATGTACTACGTGATAAACAACCCATAGGAAAAAATGTTGCCATTATTGGCGCTGGAGGTATTGGGTTTGATGTTGCGGTTTACTTAGCGGAAGAACACGAAAAAAGTCCTCTCGTGAACAACAAAGAAAAATGGTTAAAGAGCTGGGGCGTAGATCAAAGTTATCAGGGTAATGGTGCTTTGTTGGACAAGTCGGCAGTAGAGCCTATTGAAAAAACATCACGTAATATTCACTTATTACAAAGGAAGTCGACTAAGGTCGGTGCAGGGTTAGGGAAAACAACGGGTTGGATCCACAGAGCGACCTTAAAAAATAATGGTGTAAAAATGTTAGCTGGTGTCAGTTACAAAAAAATAGATGATGCAGGTTTAACCATTGAAATTGATGGCATAGAGCAAGTACTAGATGTTGACCATGTTATAATTTGTGCAGGGCAAGAATCACAACGTGGTTTATATAATAAATTAGAAAGCATCAAGGGTGCGGAGCAAGGACTACACTTAATTGGTGGTGCTAAAGTTGCTGCTGAATTAGATGCGAAAAGAGCGATACGCCAAGCTGCAGAGCTTGCCGCTATCATCTAACAGTAAGTGCTCGCCGACTTGTTGAAGATATAAATAATAATTGAAAGAAAGCAACTCTGTTTATGGTCAACTGTTATGTAGTTATATTCGCATAACAGTTAACCCATAAAAATAAGAGTAATTATGTCTGCATTTCTAAAACCTGCAATCTCACTTTCTAATGCTTTACGTTTTAAAGCGAAATTTATTCTTTTAGCGGGTATGTTTTTTCTACCTGTTTTTCTTGGTTCATGGTGGATAGTTCAAGAGCAAAGTGCTTTGATAACACAACATGAAGAGCAATTAATTGGGCTAACACAAATACAGCAAGCAGTAACACTAGAGCAAGCAATAGCCGATAGTCGCTTTCAACAAGTTAAATCGAGTGTAGTTACCAATAAAATTTCACAATTGAACTTACCTAGAGATATTTCAACTTCTGCATTGTTACAGGCTTGGCAAGGTTTACGAGAAAAAGAAACCTCCCTTCAAACTGAGGGTTACCAAGCAATTTACGAGCAAAGCTTATCGATTCGAGAACGCCTTGCCGCCTTAAGTGGCTTATCCAGAGAAAATGACGCGATAGCCTTTTACTTAGCTGAGGCAAGTAGCCAACGAATTCCCGCCTTATTAGAATATTTAAAACGGACTGAATCAATCAGTGCTCAAATTATTACCAATGGCTTCAATGCAGAAAATTACACTCTTGTTATCGCGCTTGATAAACGTCTTGATGAACTACAAGTACAACTTGACAAAACAACCGTACAGCTAGAGCGTGTTGCTAATGATGAACTGTCTTTATACTTGCCTAAACACGCCGACTTTAATCTACAACTTGATGAATACCAGCAAAAATTACATCAACAGATGATCGACCCAGATAGAATATCGTTAACTCAACAGCAAGCTACACAATTAGCCGAAACAGTTTATCAATTGACTGAAAGTTTGTTAAAAACTAGTGACAATTTGTTATTAACAAGAATTGATACCTTAACGCAGAAGAGTGAGCAAACTCTTTGGATTTTAGCGATAGTATTAATAGTTGTTATTGTGGTGATTGGCTACTTACTCATGGGGATTTATTATTCCTTAATTAATAATGTTAATGCCATCAACCAAGCGGCTGAGTATTTAGGTAGCGGTAACTTTTCTCAGGCGTTAAAGGTTAACGCGTCTGATGAACTTGGTGATATTGCTAAAAATTTTAGTCAAATGCAAAGAAAAATACGCCAATTACTGACCATCTTTAGTGATGACATTAGCAAATTACGCGCTTCGGCAAACAACATTCATCAACTCACCGATCATATGAAGCACAGTATTGCCCAGCAACAGCTAAACACACACTCCGTCGTGCGGTCTATCAATGAAGTTAGTGGCTCGGTTCAGGTGATTTGCGACAGTACTGAAGCGACACTGCAATTAACGGAACAAACCAGCGAGCACGTTAATCAAGGTGGTCATATTATTAGTGACACGGCACAAGCCATTAATAATATTTCAGAAGAGGTTAATACGTCTGCAGGCCTTATTGATGAATTGGCAAAATATAGCCATGACATTGGTCAGTTTGTTAACGTCATAAAAGAAATAGCCGATCAAACCAATTTGTTGGCACTTAATGCGGCTATCGAGGCAGCACGTGCTGGAGAGCAGGGACGTGGTTTTGCTGTTGTTGCTGATGAGGTGAGAACGTTAGCTAGTCGAACTCAAGACTCTACAGCCGAAATTCAACGTATAATTGCCTTGTTACAATCAGGCACCAGTCGGTCTGTTGAAGCAATGCACCAAGGTGTTGCAATGGCTAAACAAGGTGTTGATAAAACAACACTCGTCAAAACCACTTTTACAGAAGTTACGCATAATGTTGAAGACATTGTTGGTGCGACCTTACAAATATCAACCGCCGTTAATCAGCAAGGTGTTATGGTAAAAGAAATGGCAGAAAATACCCAAAGTATTGCCCAAGACGCAGACTTAGTTATGCAATCAGCAAAAGATGCAGCCGGCGCAGGGGAAAATTTATTAACACTGGCTGACCACCTTACACAGCAACTGTCGCAATTTAAACTCGATGACTTATCGAAATAAAGTGACTGTTTGAACAAATAAGGTATTATTGCCCGTTAAACCAATGTGTTCATAAATTAAGTGGATTTCCTGAATGAATAAAGTATTAGCGGGTATTCCTCTTTTAGCTGAAAATATTACGGTGCTATCAAGCGCAAAACAATATGCTACCGCCTTAGTTCGATTAATTGAAAGTGCGCAATCACGTATTTATATAACGGCTTTATATTTACAAGATGATGCGGCTGGTCAGCAAGTGTTACATGCCCTATATCAAGCAAAGCAAACTAACCCTCATTTAGATATTAAAGTGTTTGTTGATTTTCATCGCGCGCAAAGGGGTCTAATTGGTGATAAATCAGGGCAAGGTAATCGCGATTTTTATCTTGAAGTAGCCTCACAATACAGTGAAAGTATTGCCGTGTACGGTGTGCCGGTTAAACGTAAAGAATTAATGGGCGTTTGGCACTTTAAAGGCATGATTTTTGATAATACTTTACTTTATACGGGGGCGAGTATTAATGATATCTATTTGCACCAAGCTGAAAAATATCGTTTAGACCGTTATTACCAAATTCAATCACCGGCGTTGTGTGAAAGTTTTTGTCAATTCCTTCAACAAACCTTTGTTAAGAGTGAATTCTCGCCGCAATTAAATGTGGCAACTTTACCTAATAAATTACAAATAAAAAATACAATATCTAAGCTAAAAGCGCTATTAAAAACGGTACGTTTTAACTTCTATGCACAAAAACCTGAATCTTTAGCAGGTGAATTATCTGTTGTGCCGCTGATTGGTTTTGGCCGGAGAAAAAATCAACTTAATCAACAGATCCGCGAAACGATTCGTTTATCAAAGAAAAATTTACTGATTTTTACCCCCTATTTTAATTTACCGAAGCCGGTTATGCGAGATTTACGTTCAGCGCTAAAGCGTGGCGTTGAAGTGACTATTATTATTGGCGATAAAAAAGCCAATGATTTTTTTATTGCGGATGAAGATAAATTTTCAACAATAGGTATTATTCCTTATATTTATGAAACCTTATTAAAGGCATTTTTAAAAAGACAACAAAAATACATTGATAACAAGCTGCTGAAAGTGCGTTTATGGAAGCACGAAAGTAATAGTTTTCATTTAAAAGGCATAGTTGCTGACGAACGCTGGCATATTTTGACTGGTAATAATCTTAATCCACGGGCTTGGGGCTTAGATCTAGAAAATGGTTTATTAATTGACGATGCCAAGCAAAACTTATTACCTACGCTCACTGATGAACTGGCAGTTATTAATCAACATACGACATTAATTAGCAGTTACTTGCAACTCGAGTCACAAGATCAGTACCCAGAAAAACCTAAAAAACTGTTAAAAAAATTAAGAATGGCTCAAATAGACCGATTACTGAAACTATTTTTATAATCAAATAGATAATAGCCGTTCACTTCAGCATGTCATAGGCATGATGAAGTGAAACGGGTATGTTTTTGCTAAGGTTGTGGGGTGTAAATTTTATCTGCGGGGTTAAATAGCATCCATGACGTTAACACATACTTATCTGATGACACCGGTACATTGCCTCTGTGGGTATGAGTAAAGCCACAAGGAGCAATAACCATAGTGCCAGCTTTTGGCTTAACACTTCTTTCTTGATAGAAAAAATCAGTTTCACCACCTTCTTCGACATCATTTAAATATATAAGAAAAAGCAAATTTCTGTGCAAGGCATTATTATCACCAAGCTGTGGAAATATTTCAGAATGCCAATAATTATAATTGCCTTTACCCTGTAAATATTTTTGGGCATTAATCGGGGCGAGCCTAAATAAATACTGTATTAAATTGACTAAATTAGGTCTACCTACCTCTTCAAAGTTATCAGCGGTTAGTTGTACGGGCTGCTTTGTCACAGGGTGCTGTACGGTTAAAGAAATACTGCTGATCAAGCTAAAGTAGTATTTGCTGACATACTCAGTGATATGAGTAATACAGGCTTGTAAAATGGTTTCCAGTGCCGGCTGAAATTCAGCATGCTGATTTAAATAAATATCCTGGCTAATTTTTTTACTAGTATCTACGCCGCCACCGGTACGTCCTTGGTTTTTATGCGGACTCCTTTCAAAATCATGAATGAATCTTTTACAAAACTCTGGAGAAAGGGCGTTAGGGTATAGTTCTATAAAGTCAGTCATAGTTTGATAAGCTTCAATAAATATTGATAATGAAAATACCATAGCAATAGCTTATATTCTATTAACTTCGCTTGTACACTTCAACACAATGAAAAAGTATGTAAAATAAGCTCACTTAAAATCTGTGGAAAATATTTATGTTCAGTGAAAAATTAATGCCAAGATTTAGCGATACCGATGCGCTAGGCCATATAAATAATACCTTGTTACCTGTGTGGTTTGAAGGAGCGAGAGATCCGGTCTTTCGGTTTTTTATGCCTACATTAGATACAAAAAATTGGCAGTTAATTCTGGCTAAAATTGATGTGGAATTCCATGCTCAACTTTACTATGGTGAAGAAATTGAAATCCGCACCTATATAGGTCGTATAGGTGGGTCATCGTTTACTGTTTACCAAGAAGCGTGGCAAAAAAATAAAAAGTGCGCCTCAGGAACTGCCGTTATGGTTCACTTTTGTTTTGAAAATCAATCGTCTTTAAAAATACCTGAGCAGATAAAAATAGAAATGAAGGCTCACCTTTTTCCAGAAGAATAATGTCGGTTTAAAATAATCAAAAAATAAACTTAAAAATGCACTGAAACTCAAAGAAATTTTTTACTCACAGTGATAGAATAATTGCCACTTTTTAAAATTGCATCGATAAATTATTTTATGTTTGTCGATAACGTAAATCAGTAAATAAAATATTTACGCACAAAGATAGGATTTTTTCATGGCCGGTGTTAATAAAGTAATCATTTTAGGTAATTTAGGTAAAGACCCAGAAGTACGTTTTATGCCTAACGGTGGCGGCGTTGCTAATCTTACTATTGCAACTTCTGAAACCTGGAAAGATAAGCAAACTGGCGAGCAGAAAGAAAAAACAGAATGGCATCGTGTTGTTATGTTTGGAAAATTAGCTGAGATTGCTGGCGAATACCTTAAAAAAGGTTCGAAAGTATATATCGAAGGTTCATTACAAACGCGTAAGTGGGCAAACCAACAAGGCCAAGATCAGTACACCACTGAAATCGTTGTACAAGGCTTTAATGGCTCTATGCAAATGCTCGACTCACGTGGTCAAGGTTCTGGCGGTCAGTCAGCTGGCGGTTTCTCTGGTCAAGCTTCACAGCAGCAAGGTGGCTTTTCTGGGCAATCATCACAGCAGGCTCCGCAACAAGCACCACAGCAACAAGGTGGTTACTCTCAGCAAGCGCCACAACAAAGTCAACAACCTGCTTATGCACCAGCACAGCAACAAGGTGGCTTCAATGCACCACAGCAGCAAGGCGGTTATTCACAACAAGCACCACAGCAGCAAGGTGGTTTTGCAAATCAAGGACAACAAAAGCAATCAGCTCCTAAAGTTAACCCTCAAGAGCCAACGATTGATTTTGATGATGATATCCCGTTCTAGCGAACAATCAGTCTTAAAGTGCCAATTTAGTCACTAGAACTCAATCAAACCCAACGTAACTGTTGGGTTTTTTGTCTTTAGTCTAAAATTTTTATTATTGTTGTAGAAGCTAAATAAAGATCGAAACAAAAATCCCATGCAAGCTACTTATGCCGTTGAGTACAAATGTGCTTTTGTGAATGAAGATAGAAACAAATGTTGCAGTAAGCTTTATCTATTAAAAAAACACTCTAAATAAAGTTGGAACCTGTCTTCAACTGCCATAATTGAACCTTAATAATTATTCGAAAAACATCATGAAATAACTGTGTTAACGTCTCCTGTGTGCGCTAAGCGGAAGTTAGCTTCAAAATATTTGCGATATATTTTCTAATCAATTATTCGTGTCTTATTACTGAGAAGTCTTAGTAATAATCTAAAAACACCCAGATGATATCCTAATCCATTG